>CAXMOL010000207.1:0-4444 GCA_964194935.1 uncultured Kiloniellaceae bacterium | reverse complement strand
GTGGTTGGTGCCGTTTGTTTCCCACAGGCTCATGACGTGTTCGCCCGCCAAAGGGATCGTGCGCAGCCGGATGGTTGCCGCGTGGTTGGACACGAAACGTTCCCACTCCCACGGTGTCGGGTCGAGTCCGAGCAGATGTCCAAGAATCACCGCGTTGGTTCCACCGTGGGCGACGATCACGATGCGGTGGTGGGTCCCCTCGTCGCGCCAGAGGTGCGGGATATCTAGTTGGTGCACTCCGCGTTGACGTAGGACGGCCTCGATGGCTTCGGTGACGCGAATGTGGAAGTCACCAAAGGATTCGCCTCCCCCGATGCCCGACCACCACTCGTCGAGCGGACGGTCACGTGCTTCACGAAATGCCCGCTCGACGACGTGGCTCGGGGTGTCATCGAACGGCACTCGAATCTCGGTGAGGTCAGCGATCGTCAACGCTGTCATCTGAGCCGAACGCTCCAGCGGCTCGGCCGTCTCGATGGCCCGTAGTGCCGGCGAAACGAGTATCTCATCGATGCCGTCGAGGCTCGCCAGGCGACTCGCTACGGCCCGAGCCTGGGCGATGCCCAGGGAAGTGAGACCGGGGTCGGGGACGGTCCTGCCGTCGATGACCCACTCCGGTTCACCGTGTCTGACGAGGATGATTTCCATAAGGGACCTAGCGATACGTCGCTACCGGAAGAGTATTCGCTTTAGATCCTGTTGTGGCATTACCACCCCAGAAATGAACGAGCGACCAACCCGCAGGATGGCCGCCCGATCAAGGGAGGAAACGCCGTCTACGACGACACTATGAATATCGGCCCGCACCCGGAGTGCTTTAGCGATTGGCCTTCTGAAACCACTCTCCCCTTTGGGGGGAGTCAGCGGCCGAAGGCCGCTGGTGGGGGGCCGCTGTCCCCCCTTGAGGGGGAGTCAATCGTAGAAGAGGGCGCCGCCGACGGCGGCACAATCATGCGGAGGCGCTTCGGGGCCGAGTAGGCCCGAAACGTCGGAGCTAGGCCCGAAGGCGGTTGGTGGGGGGGCCGCTGTGTCGTCCAGACTCGACTCCCGCAATACAGTGTGTCCTCGTGAACGTCTCTGTATCCCGCTCCCCGCTTCGCTTGCTCGTGTACGCGTTGCTCTCCGTGCCGGCAATCCTCCTGGCTGTGGACATGACCATCTCCTACAAGTGGGTAAGGGCTCCGGATTCGACCGCGATCGTGACCGGCCAGACCACGGATGAATCCGGAGAGATGGTCGACATCACAAGCGATTTGCTCACCGACACCGGAAGGGCAGAACGTCGCCGTGACCTTCTCTTCGGCGGTGTCCTATTCGTGGGTGGTGTTGCAGCGCTCGGATGGGCCTTTCGGGAGTTGGCTCGACCAACCATGTTCTTGATCGCCGATGACTCCGGGCTGGTTGTGAGAGTGGATGGAATTCGCCAGCCGCCGCGACGCTTCGAGTGGTCCAATATCGCTGAGGTGCGGTCTGGATTGATGGAGGACGATGGGATCGACGTGCCGGTGTTATCGATCCGCTTCTTTGATTCGGCAGATGTGCCTCACCTTCCGGCGGGCGGCAGTTCCGCGCCTCCTTGGCTGCATTTGTATGCGGAGGAGTGGGACCAGCCGGCCCACCAGGTCGCGGCTTTGCTCGATCTCAAACGCTCCCCAACAGAGCCTGTGGAAGAAGCGACGTGAAGATCGGTGCCCATGTCGGCAACGGCTCCCCGCTGGAGGAGGCGGCGAGTAGAGAAGCCGACCTGGTGCAGGTGTTCCTGTCGGACCCGCAGTCTTGGAAGAAGCCTCCGCCGCGGGAGGATGCCGAGCAGTTGATCTCCGCTGAAACCCCGATCTATGTGCACGCTCCGTATCTGATCAACGTCGGTTCATCCAACAACCGAATTCGGATTCCGAGCCGCAAGATCATTGCCGACACCCTTGAGGCAGCCGCGGCGATTGAGGCTGCTGGTGTCATCGTCCATGGGGGGCACATTGACGAAGAGGAAGACATGGCGGTCGGTTTCGAACGGTGGCGCAAGGCTCTCGACAGCGTCGAACTCTCAGTACCTCTACTTGTCGAGAACACCGCCGGCGGTGGTAACGCGATAGTGCGGGAACTCGCCAGCTATGGGCCGCTGTGGGAGCAGATAGGCGATTACGGGGTCGGAGTCTGCCTCGACACATGCCACGCCTGGGCAGCCGGTGAGGACCTTGCCACTGTCGTGGATCGGATCACTGCGATGACCGGCGGAATCGACTTGGTCCACTGCAACGACTCACGCGATCCATTGGGGAGCAATCGCGATCGACATGCGAACCTCGGTGGTGGCGAAATCCCGATGGAGTTGCTGGTAGATCTGATCCGTTCCGCCGATGCGCCGGTGGTGGTCGAGACCCCGGGTGGCAGCGAAGACCAAGCCGCAGATATTGCTTTGTTGCGCGAGGCGTTGGGGAAATAGGTAGGAGGTACCCGCCGACTACTTCCCCCTTCTGATAACTCTCCCCTTTGGGGGGAGTCAAACGGCCGGAGGTCGTTTGGTGGGGGGTCTTCTGTCTTCTTGCTGGCGGTTTGTCCTGGGTCAGTCAATCCCCCCACCAGCTCGCTTTGCTCGCTGACTCCCCCAGAGGGGAGAGTGATCCAATCAACCGTCGGCCCTAAACGCGACAGATCACCTTGTGGGGGGCCGCTGTCACGGAAAAGACATGGACCGCCCCGAAGGGCGGCCCATGCGAGAGGTGAGAGAGCGCCGCTACGAACCCAGGTACTCGGCCAGTGCTTCAGCGGTCTCGTCTTCGTCGCCATTGGCGAAGGCCTCGACGTACTCGTGTGCGTCGGCGTCCCGGAACTGAACCGGTGGGCTCTTCATAAAGTACGACGAGGGGGCCAGCAGCGGTCCGCCGATGCCTCGATCGAGGGCCAACTTCGCACAACGCACCGCGTCGATGATGACTCCGGCAGAGTTGGGCGAATCCCAGACCTCGAGCTTTACCTCAGCGTTGAGAGGCACGTCGCCGAACGACTTGCCTTCTAGGCGGATATACGCCCACTTACGATCGGTGAGCCACGGCACGTAGTCCGACGGCCCGATGTGAACGTCATCCTCCCCGATCCCGTTGTCGAGCTGGGACGTGACGGACTGGGTCTTCGAGATCTTCTTCGACTCGAGACGCTCCCGTTCCAGCATGTTCTTGAAGTCCATGTTGCCGCCGACGTTCAACTGGTAGGTCCGCTCCAATTCGACTCCACGGTCTTCGAAGAGGCGTGCCAGGACCCGATGCATGATCGTGGCGCCGACCTGCGACTTGATGTCGTCGCCGATGATCGGAATCCCCGCATCGCGGAACTTCCGGGCCCACTCGGGGTCGGAGGCGATGAACACTGGGATGGCGTTTACGAACGCAACCCCAGCCTCGATGGCGGCTTCGGCATAGAAACGCAGTGCGTCTTCTGAGCCGACCGGGAGATAGGCGACGAGTACGTCGGCTTTGCTCTCCTTGAGTGCCGCAACAACATCTACGGGCTCGGCGGCTGACTCTTCCACGGACATCCTGTAGTACTTGCCGAGACCGTCGAGGGTCGGCCCTCGCAGCACGTCGATGCCCAGCTCGGGCACATCGCAGAACTCATATGTGTTGTTGATACCAGCCCACATGGCCTTGCTGAGGTCCTGGCCGACCTTGGTGGCGTCCACGTCGAAAGCTGTGACGAACTCGACGTCGCGGATGTGATATCCACCCAGTTCCACATGCATCAACCCGGTGATCTTCGCCTCGGGTTCGGCATCTGCGTAGTAGTGAACACCCTGTATCAATGAATTGGCACAGTTGCCCACACCGGCAATTGCCACGCGTACTTTGCTCATCTTCTCTCCCTCTTCTAAGAATTCTCGGCGCCGGTTGCGCCGTTCCGCTCGGATTCGATCAGCTCTTCCAACCACGCCACGTCGGCCTCAGCCGAACGGACCCCGTGCTGCATGAGTGACGAGGTGTACCGATCGACCCGATCGGCGGTCTTATGGATCGAGCTGCGCGTATTGCTGATGCGGCCCTTTAGAACCAACTTGCGCCGTTCTAGGAAACCGATCCGAGTGTCCGGTTCCATGTACTTGAAAAAGGCGAGCCGGACCTTGAATGCGGTGGAGTTCTCCACCTCGGACGACTCGTCTTGGAGAATCTCCTGGAAGTACTCCTTGCCTTCCGCGGTGATCATGTACTCCTTACGCCGTCCCGAACCGGGGCGCACTTCGATCCGGTCGGCCTTGTCCAGACGCCGCAGCGCCGGGTAGACCGAACCGAATGAGATACGCCAGAAGCCGAGATCGACGAGTCGACGACGGACTTCGTATCCGTGCATCGGCCCCTCTCGCAGCAGTCCGAGGATGGCCATTTCAAGCATGTGGGTGCCCGTTATAGCGGACCGCTATAGCGAAGCGCAAGTTGGGGATAACTGAGTTTTCGCG
>CAXMOL010000206.1:0-13393 GCA_964194935.1 uncultured Kiloniellaceae bacterium | reverse complement strand
ACGCGTACCGCGATGTCGTCGGACACCTCGTCGAAAAGACCGTCTTCATCGCGGTCGACCCAGGCGACCAGGAACACCAGACCGTTAATCCTGATCGGGTCTTCGAGCGTAAATGCGATATCTGCGACGGTCCCTGCAGGCAGCAGTTCCGTGATTGCGAGCACCTGTCCGGGCGCTCCCTGAACGTTGCTCATGATGGCAACGAAGCCGGGAGCGGGCAGAACCGCAGCTGCTGCCAGAAGAGAGTGGCCGTCGGTCCGCTGCTCTTCGAGGGTGGCCTCACCGGGCTGCAACGGGGGCAGGATCTCGATCGTGGCCTTGGCAGTCGCCGCTTCGCCGTTGGCATAGGTCGCGATTTCATCGATCAGCGAATCGGGGGCTTCATAGGTAAAGGCGCCATCGCGATCGAGATCCACGTGGATCGTGGCGTGGACGACAGTGTCTGAGGTTATCGGGAGAAAGAAGGGGATCGGAACTCGTGCGATTACCCCCCGGCGCAGGATCTCACTGATGCCGATGATCTCGCCCGGGCCGCCACCTTGATCAACTCGCACCACAACCCAACCGTCGTCCGGCATGGTCACGGAGGCGAGCGTGAGCGACGTTCCTTCCACCCGCTGGCCCTCCAGTACCAGGTCGGCAGGGCCGGTCACCGGCGGCACCTCCGCCGGATCCACCACCGTCGTGGTGGTGGCACCGGAGGACTCATACGCGCAAGAAGTGGCGAGCAGCGCCAGAGCGAGCACGGAAATTGTGAGACGGCGAATCATCAACGCAGAGATTAGGGCTAAGAGGCTTTCGGCCCTCCAAGTATGGGTGGCATGGGGTGACTATTGGGTTGCATCACCACTCCAGGAGGGGACCGCCTTGAAGTTGCGTCGGTTGTGTTCGGCCGCGTTGGCTGCGTTGGTCGCTATCACCGCTTGCTCCTCGGATGGTGAATCCGTCGCAGTTGCTGTGCCCGCTGGCGATGCCTCTGCTTTTTGCCTTGGATGGCCTGCAGCGCGAGCGGCCCTTCAGGATGACCTGGGCGACACCAACAGGGAATGGGAGATACGGGGCAACGTCGAGGTTGCTCGTCTCACCCTCGATGAGGCAGATGCCCGGGTGCCAGCTGCTCTGCGATCTGATTGGACATCGGCAAGCAAGTTTCAAGACACGGTGATCACCCTGTTGGAGATCGTCGACTACACACCTGAACGTCTCCCGGTGCAGTTGATCGATGCGGCATTTGGTGTGGGCGGGGTGGATGCAGCGGCAGAGGTATCGGCGAGCAGCATTGAGGTGATCGATGCCTGGGCATTGGAGGAGTGCGGAGACTTCTGCGAATTGTGGCCGCGACTCAATCGAGCCCTGGGGTGGGTCGGTAGCGGGCATGGCGACACACACGAGAGCTTCCAGCTGGAGGGGGCGCGGGATAAGGCGATGATCCTAAGCGCCGACGCTCTGGTCCCCGCCGCGGTTCGTGACGCCTGGGACGAGGTTTCTGCCTTGAAGTTGCGACTGGTCGAATTCTTTGCCTCTGACTTGGAGGAACTCGATGACGAAGAGCGCAACGAGCGCTCAATGGAGGCGCTCGGTGTTTCTCCGGACCAGTTTGAGCAGGGCTTTGACGCCCTCATGGAGGAATTTGGCGAGCCGCCGCTCGATATAGAACCGACTTGGTGGATTGCCAGCCTGGCGCGCGACGAGCATCGCGGGGCCATTGCTGACTGGGCGGTCGACAATTGTGAGTCGGTAGGTGTCTCCGGTCTGCCGGGAGTGGTTCGGGTCGAAGATCCCGGTAAGAGTAGGGATCGCCTACTGATTGCGGCGGTGCCGGTCGGCACCGATCTTGGTGTGATCGAGGACGCCTCCGACTTCCTCGCCGTTGCCTGTTCCGAACAGCGCCAAAGTGAAATCTGGTCGTCTCCACTCTTGGAACGCAATAGCGGTTTCGAGAACCCCTGCATCTCCCAAGGCCGCGAAGACCTTGGGGCGCGTCCGGCCATGCTCGCTGCCGGCGAATACGACTTGTTTGTCGGGTCCTTCCCGCTTGGCGTCGGCAACTTCAATACTTATGTCCCGGCCCCCGAGCTTTGCGCGGTCGTCTCGCTCACCGTTGACGGCGATACCGAGTTCACAGTGCCGGACCTGGAGCCTTGCGATCTCGGCCCGCTGGCCGGTACCGCCGAGGAGATAGCCAGGCGGCAACCGCCATCTGATACCGGCGGGCCTACCGGGACCCTTCGGGTCACGCTGACCGAGCACTTGTCGGATGAAGGGGTTCACGTCGGCTACAGGCTGGCGGTGCTACCCGCTGGCACCACACTGAATCAGATAGCGTTCGGCGAGGTCTGGCCGGTCGGGAATGCGTGCCTGGGTCTGGGCAGGCCGATTGACGAATTCTTGGGTGAGCCACCCCCGGAGGCAGATCTGCCAGATCGAATGGCAGAGTTCGATGAACAAGACCGTGAGGCAGAGTCCGGTGCAGAACAACGCCAAGTAGAACGCCAAGAACTAGAGCGTCAAGCAGCAGAGATCCAAGCGCAATTCGATGAATTGGAACGTCAAGCGTCCGAACTCGGTCAACTCTCGGAGGCTGAGCGTCGAGAGGGAGAACAACAAATAGCAGATGAGCGAATGCAGCTTGAACAGATGCAGAGTCAACTTGCAGATCGTCAGAATCATCTCCTAGAAGAAGACTTTCGGGCCGAAAACGAAGCAGCGCAACGCGAAGAAGAACGACGCCAAACCGAGGAGTCTCACGAGGAGTACCTCCGGCAGTTGACTCCCCTACTGGAGGCGATCGCCGGAGCTGGTATCCCGGTGCCGATCTTGCCGTTCCCGGCAGATCCCCAGGCTGATGAGGGCTGCTCTCAAGGGCCTGAGCTCTTGGGATTCCATGAGCCCGGCTGGATCGAACCGTCGCTGGCGGCGTTGCCCGCAGGGGAGTACGACGTCTATGTGTTTGTGGATTTGTGGAATCCGGAGCAAGAGGAGTCCCAGAACCTCTGCGCCAGGCTGACCGCATCGGTCTCGGGGGAAACCGTTGTTAAGGCGCCGCCGCTGGAAGATTGCCCATGATCCCAGCCGTCGAGATCAGTGGGCTGCGAAAACGCTACCGGCGGGTGGAGGCATTGCGCGGGATCGATCTGGTGGTTCCGAGTGGATCGGTGTTCGGATTCCTGGGCCCCAACGGAGCCGGCAAGTCCACCACGATGAAGATTCTGATGGGTCTGATCCGACCCGGTGAAGGCACCGCCCATGTCTTGGGACGCGATGTTCGCGACGGCACAGCGGTTCGAGCCCAGATCGGCTACCTGCCACAGAACCCGTCCTTCTACGATCGGATGCAGGTCTATCGGGTCCTCCAGTTTGTGGCTCGCCGGTTCGTCGTTGGTTCGCGACAAGCCATCATGGATCGGGTTGAGGACACGCTGGCGCTGGTTGGCTTGAGCGGTAAGGAAGGTCGACGCGTCGGTGACCTGTCGGGCGGTGAACTGCGACGACTGGGGATCGCCCAGGCATACATTGGTCACCCCGAATTGCTGATTCTCGATGAGCCTTCGGTGGGACTCGACCCCGCTGGGCGACGCGAGGTGATCGACCTCCTCGATGCACTTCGCCAGCAGACGACCGTCTTCTACTCAACGCACATCCTCGACGACGTACAGCGGATCGCCGACTACATCGCGGTGGTCGACCACGGCCAGATCCTCTCGCAGGGATCGATCGACGAGTTTCTCTCCACCGGCGAAGCGTCCTACCGCGTCGGCCTGGGTCGTGATGGGGAGTCGGTGATCAACTCGCTCGCTGCCGAGCCGTGGGTGGCGACCACGACGCCGCTCGGAGACAGTGTCTGGAGGGTTGCGGTCACCGACCGGTCTACCGCCGAGAAGCAACTCACTCCACACCTGCTTGCCCAAGGAGCGGTCGTTACCGAGATCCGCCCCGAGCAACGCAGCCTGGAGGATATGTACCTGGAGATCACTGAGGGGTCCGAGCAGGAGGAAGCCGTCGATGGTGACTGAGGCTGCTCCGCTCCGACCGATCACCGGGTCCGGTCCTTGGCGGGGCCTGAGCGGGCTTACAGGTGCCGAAGTGCGGCGCTGGCTGCCATGGCGATCGCTGGTCATGGTGGCGGTCGGCGTGGGCGTTCTCGTGTTGTTCTTTGCCATCTGGCGGCTCGCCGGCGCCGATACGGAGGCGAATCTTCGGCTCGGCGCCCTGATGGTCCCATTCTTCTCCCTGTGGGCGATCGCCCTTACGTTGGTGACCGCGACCGCAGCTCAGGGAGCCGTCGCCGGGGAGGTAGATGAGGGCACCGCCGCCTGGCTGATGGGCATGCCGATAGGGCGACCCGCATTCATCGTCTCCAAGGTCCTCGGTGCAGTCCCCGGCGTCATAGCGGCTGTGTTCGGCGCCGGACTGGTCGCCTACCCGGTCTTTAGCTACGCCTCCACGATCGAGATCAAGGCCTTTGCGACGAGAGACATCTTTCAGGTGGCAAGCAACCCCATCGGCTCTGACGGGTTTATGCAGTTACCTGCCGCTTCGGAGTACCTGGGTCTATTGGTCCGGATGTCGCTGTTCTTGCTGGTGTTGGTGGCGTTGATGGTGTTGCTCGGTGCCATCTTTCGATCAACGGGCGTCGTGCTCGGTCTCGGCGTGGCACTGGCGGTAGGGCTGGTCATGGTCGGAATCGTGGGAGTCGCTGGAGTGGTCGACGCCACTCCCGCTGGGCTTGTCTCCGGACTCCTCGATGCAGTTCAGGCGGAGCCGGCCCCGTTGGCCGGGCCAGTATCGGTTTCCCTTTCGTGGATCGTCGCATTGACCGGTCTGGCGGTGGTTCGATTCCAGCGGAGGGATCTGTGATGGCGAAGACGGTCGGCCCGATCATTGAGGTCAGTGGCCTCTACAAGAGCTACGGCAAGGTTGAGGCTCTGCGCGGAATGGACCTGCTGGTTCCCCGCGGCACCGTCTTTGGGTTCCTCGGGCCCAACGGAGCGGGCAAGTCCACAACGATGAAGATCCTCATGGGTCTGATCCGTCCTACTCGCGGCGAGGCGTTCCTGTTTGGACGCGACGCTCTTCATGCCGGACCGGCTGCCCGCTCTCGGATCGGATACCTCCCGCAGGATCCGGAGTTCCATACGGATCGAACCGTGCGGGAGATCCTGAAATTTGCTGGACGCCTCTACCCCGGTGGGATGAACCCGCTGACGCTTCGCAGGCGTGTCGACGCTCTGATCGAGCAGGTGGGACTCGTCGGCAAGGATCGCAGGAGAGTCAGGGCCTTGTCGGGTGGTGAGAGACAACGGTTGGGGATCGCTCAGGCGTTGATCGGGAAACCCGACCTCCTCATTCTGGACGAACCATCGGCGGGCCTCGACCCTCGCGGTCGGCGCGAAGTGATCGACCTGATCAACGACGTACGCCAGCACACCACTGTCTTCTACTCGACACACATACTCGACGACGTGCAGCGAGTGAGCGATGCGGTGGCGGTGGTCGGTGGTGGCAGGATGCTGGCTCAGGGCTCGATCGGGGACATCCTGGGCACCCCGATCGGGACCTACACCGCGATGCTGCGGGGCAAGCCTGCCGCCGCGTTGCGCAAGCGCGTAGGAGCCGAGCCGTGGGTTGCCAGCGTTGAGACGGTCCGACGCGGGGAGTTGGAAGAGTGGACGGTGCGGCTCTCAGATGACTCCGCCGCCGATCGGCTCCTTCCGCTGCTGGTGGGCCAGAGGGGCTGTGATCTAGTCGAATTTCATCTCAGCGACCGAAGCCTTGAGGATGCCTACCTGGAGATCGTCGGAGGCGTCCATGGCGAGTGAACGCCGCTACCTGGCCGGATTCGGTGGCTATCTGTGGGGCGAGCTGCTGCCGTGGCTCGGCTGGCGGGGATTGGTGCGTCTCTTGGTGTGGACCGGGTTGGTCAACCTGGTGCTGTATCTAGATGTCGTTACTGATTGGGATATTGGGTGGGTGACGCTGGAGTCACTCGACGAGGCGGTCGATCTGGTGTGGCTGTTTGCGGCTCTCGGGGCGATCGTGGTCACGGTCGGTCCGGTGGTGTCGGAGCGGCGCCGCGGTACCGCCGGATGGGTGGTATCGAAGCCGGTCTCGCGCGGTTCATACATTGTCGGCAAAGTTGTGGCCCACAGCCTCGGCGTCGCAGTCTCGATGGTCTTCATTCCGGGGCTGGTGGTCTACCAATGGCTGCCCGATGTCGAACACGTTCGCGGGTTTGCCCCTCCGACTCCAGAGCTAAGTCGCTACTTGATTGCCCTGGGTGTGGTTGCGCTGGTGACCACTTTCCTGGTGGCGTTGGTGGTGATGTTGGGGACGCTCATCAAGCGTCGCGGTCCAGTGACGGGGGTCTCGTTCTTCCTGCTGATCTTTGTGTTCACCCCTCCGGCTGTCTTCTCATGGTCGAAGTATCTCCCGGGGATGCTGATTGATTGGCAGCGTCCTACCGGGTTGTCGCCTCTGGCCAACTACGTCTTTGGTGGTCCAATGGGCCCGAGCGAGGCTATCTGGGTGACGGTGCTAGCCATTGGGGTGTTTACGGCGATCGCGGCAGCCAGTTTCCAGCGGGCGGAGTTGTAGCGAATCGGTTGGGAAGCCGCGACCTTTGGCCCGGCACCTACTACACGTTCTCCATGACCACCGCTGCGCCGCCGATTGCTAGGGAGCGTCCTCGCGCACCTCGACTTGCACCACGACCTCCCCGGCCGTTTCGAACTGAAGTGTGAGGTCAAACGTCTCACCGACCGCGAGCGGACCCGCCAGGTTCATCATCATGATGTGGTAGCCGCCCGGCTCCAATGCGACGGAGTCCCCCGCCGGGATTGCGATCTGTTCCACCTGGTCCATGGTCATCGCCCCGCCCATGTCGGCGGTCGAATCGTCGCTCACGTCATCGGACATCATCACGGTCTGATGGATCCCGACCATGCCGGCGATTGAGCTATCGATGGCGACGCCAATAAGCGCGTCGCCATCGGCGCTGCTCAGGTCCATGTAGACGGCTGCGGTCTCTTGGGTCGCCGCTCCGGCGCGGGACCAGACCCCATCAACGGTCACTCCGTCGTCGTCGCCGCTACAGGCGGCCATTACAAGAATCAGAGCGACGCCAAGTACCGCCGTCCGTACCCCTCTCATCAGTTCCTCCAGGTCGAGAATGCTTGTTCTAGTAGTCGTATCGAGCCGGGATCATCTCCCCAAAAGCGAGTCGTCACCTTCGGTCTGGCCGGAGACCGAAGACTGACGGCTGACAACCTCCTCAACCCAAGCGCCAAACAAACGGGCAGCCATTTCGCGCTGGGCCTCTTCGCCGGCGGTCACCTCCGCCACCAGTTGATCCGGTTCGACCCCCGCAGCCTCCATCAGTGGTAGTTCGTCTTCTATCTCCACCCACTTGGATACGACGGCAGCGTCGGCTTCGGGATGAGCCTGGATTGCGACCGCAGAGCCCAACCGGAATACGTGATTGAAACGGTCGGAGGTGGCCAGCAGTTTCGCCCCGGGTGGTGGATCAAACGTGTCCTGGTGGAAGACGACCACCGGTTCGTCGAAGTGCCGCAGCACCGGATCCTCCGCACCCGCCTCAGTGAGTTGCGGCACCATGTGCGCGATCTCTGGAGCCGACTCGGAGAGGAAGGCCTTCCCCCCGAGGGCCTCGGCGAACAACTGTGAACCGAGGCATATCCCGACCATCGGCATTTCGGCCTCGTGGGCCGCGACGATCGTTCGTTTCTCGTCTGCCAGCCACGGATAGTCTTCCTCGTCGTACGCCCCCATGACGCCGCCGAGCACGACCAGGGCCGAGAACCCGGTGAGCGGCGGGATCGGGTCGCCGTCGTGGAGCATCACCTCGACCCAAGAAATCCCAGCGACTTCGAGGGCTTCACCGAGCAATCCGACGGGAATGTCATCGCCATGACGAAGAACGAGGACAGGTTCCATCAGCGAATTGTAAGAGTCATTAATTGTCTCGGCGCCGTGAGAAGTCTTCGGTTTATCCCTCGGACGAGCCAAACTGCCGCTGCAGGATCACATGGGCGCCGCGCTGTTGCGGGTCGTCTGGGAGAACGGGAGTAGATATGCGCAAAGGAATGATCGGGCTTCTAGCCGTGCTCGCTCTCGTCTCTACCGCCTGTAGCGAGTCCACGGGCACGCCTGATACCACGACAGCGACCCAGGCTCCCGTAGCCAGCGGTGACGCCGCCAACGGCGAAGCGTTGTACAACGGCAGTTGCATCGCCTGCCACGGGCCAAACGGCCAGGGCATCGAAGGCCTGGGTAAGCCATGGGTTGGCTCCGACTTCATCAACACCCGCGGCGATGCCGACATGGTTGCGTTCCTCCTGGTCGGACGCCCTTCGGATGATCCGCTCAACACCACCGGCATCGCCATGCTGCCGCGCGGAGGCAACACGTCACTGACGGACGCCGACCTCCTCGACCTCGTCGCCTACATGCGCACCCTCAACACCTAGGCTCGACCCGAACATTGATCTAGACCACGGGCGGGGTCAGACGCCGACATCTCAGGGTCGAAATGCCCTGGGTACGGCGCAGTTCTGGACCCACACTGAACCTGGATACGCCTGCCTGATCCGGAGGGATTATGAGAAGCCGCCTCGTACTACTGATCGCCGTCATGGCACTTACCGTCACCGCCTGCGGCGGGTCGGACAGTGCGGACACCAACGCACCTGAGCCCACTACCACCGAAGCACCCGCTCCAACCAGCAGCGGCGACGTCCCTCACGGCATCGAGATCTACGCAGGAACCTGTGTTGCGTGTCACGGACTCGAAGGCGCCGGCATCGAAGGCCTCGGTAAGCCGTGGGTTGGCTCAGAGTTCATCAACGCCCGTACCGATGCGGAGATGCTTGCGTTCTTGATCGAAGGTCGACCCTCTGATCATCCGGAGAACACGACCGGGATCGCAATGATGCCGCGCGGTGGCAACCCAAGCCTCACCGACGACGATCTGCTCGATCTCGTCGCCTACATGCGGACGCTGAACTTCTGATCTAGTCGTCAGACTTGGTGCGCCGGCCCCAGCGGCGCACCCGCAGTTCGTGAAATCCGGGTGCCGATCTGTCGCTCGTCCACGGTGCGTACGGAGCCACAGTGAGTTCGGCTAGTGACAGCAGCGGGGTGTCGTAATTGACCCGCCACCCTGCAAAGTCGCGCCACGCCTGATCTCTATCGGGCTTGATCGGGAGACCGACTTCCTCGAGGTGAGCCACGACCTCGTCGTATTCGGCCCTGCTGATCGAGATCGGAGCTTCCGGGGAAGGCTCGGGGTCGTACTCGATCCCGAAGAAGTCGGAGATCCTTCGCAGCGCCAAGAAACCGGCGCGGATCTGTAGGGCTGCCTGCGGCTGCCACTCGACGTCGATCGTCGACAACGTCAACGCGGCACCATCGAGAACCGTCCCGGCGGCAGTAACCCAGTGCCTTTCGGGTTGGGGCGATCTGTAGAAAGAAAGCACCGGATAGGTGGTGTGGCTCTCCTCGACCTCAGCGAACCAGACCTCCCATTCGGTCCACACGTCGGTGAGACGCTCGGTCCAGCCGATCCGATGGAATCGCTCCAGCATCTTCACCGCAGACGGCGGAGAGCCGGCCCGGACCTCAAGGAGCGCCACCAGCGTTTCGCGGCGAGCGAACGCCGAGTAGATGGACGGCAAATAGGTAATGAGCAGCGCCACCATGCCCAACCCCAGAGCTGCCTCGACGAACGACACCGCCTGCAGGCCTGCACCCTCGACGGAAGCAAACCCGAGGGTGAACAACGAAGACCCGCTCTGATGGAACGCCTGAGCCCAGCCCCCTTGGTCCACCGCCCAGAAGATCGCCATGAATCCGACATTCACGAGCACCAGCCACACCGCCACCAGACTGAAGAGGCCAACCGGGGCAAACATCGCCATCACCTCGTCACGCCACTCGAACGAGCTGCGTGCTGAAGCGACGATCCGAAAGGCGCGCCGGGTCACCCGGAACACCGCTCGGCTCAACAAACTCGCGACGGCCCGCGGCAATATCACCGTCCGCACCGCCGACAGCACTGCCGCCATCACCATGAAGGACCCGATTACTGCGGCAACGACACGAATTGGCATGGAGGGAGGATACGGTCGGAGGCGAGTTCTACGCTTGTCGCATGGAGACGCCGGAGTGGATCGTTTGCGTGGAGTGTGGTGGCACCGCCCACCGGTCCTCCTACACACCCCATGAAGGATTCGAACCGGGAGACGTGATCGCATATGCCTGCGAAGACTGCGACCACCGGCACGACATCATCCTCGATGACGATGACGCGACCACAGACGGGCCCTCCGGGTAACCTGATCCGACGCTTTCGACCCCTCAGGAGGGTTTCATCGTGAAGGTCCTTAGTGTCTTCTTTGGTTTTCTGGCCGCATTGGTTGTCGGGCTGCTCGCCACCCTGTTCATCGGGTCGTTGGCCGTAGGAATCGTCGTCTTCATAGCGATCCTCGGTGTCGGCATCTATGGAGCGGTCGCCGCCAAAGAGGGAATGCTCAAAGCGATCGGCACAGGAATGTTGGTGCTATTCCTCGTCAGCGCCGCATTCGTCGGATGGCAGGTCACCACCCTCATAAGCGCATTCACCGGAACCGACGGCCCAGCCGATCCGGCCGACCCAACTCTGTTGGCAGCCGCGATGGACAAGTTCGATGCAATCGCCGACGACGCCGGATTTCGGGTTGACCTCTCAGAAGGTGAAATTCAGGCTGTGGTCCAGGACTCTTTGTCAGATGGAGATTCACCCCTGAAGGCCATCCTCGTGGACATCATCGACGGGGAGGGCGACGAGCCCGGCACCATTCACTTCACGGGCGAGTTCAAGAGTGGTGGCCTCTCCATCGAGGGCGTGGTGAGCGCGCGCCTCGAAGCCGGAGCCGCCGAAGTCAAGGTCATATCTGTCGATGCTGGCATGTTCACCCTCCCGGGAGTTGCCAAGACCGCAATCGAGGACGTGATCGAGGAGATCTCTGATCTAAACGTGATCCTCGCCGAGAACCGAGCGACCGTGCAGGCCATCAGCTTGGCCAATGATCGTCTCACCGTCACCGGCACCCAGGCCGACGGTGATCTGTTGACTTCTGCCTCGCTACTGGCCGGCATCGCCAGTCAGGCAGATGCCATCTCCAACGCCACGACCCCGCCGCCAGAGCGCTTCGGGCCCGGTGTCGTAAACAGCACCACAGCCGACGGCCCGAGCTACTACGTCGCACTCGGCGATTCACTTGCAGCCAATGTCGGCGTCAACGAGGCACGTGACGGATATGTGAGCCGACTGCACAACCAGTTGCAGATCACCGACGGTGCCAGCTACGGATTGCGCAACTTCGGAATCTCGGGTGAAACCTCTGGAACGCTCATCCGCAGCGGTCAGCTCGATGAAGCGATCGCGTTCATGGAGTCGAACCAGGTCGCATACGTCACGATCGACATCGGTGCGAACGATCTCCTCGGCCACCTCGGCTCTGCCGATTGCAGCGATGACCTGAACGCGGCGGGATGCCAGGACCGAATGACCAGTGCATTCGCCTCCTATGAGGTCAACATGGTCGAGATCCTCGACGAGATCGAGGATGCCGCGCCGGACGCGACGATCCTGTTCATGCGTGCCTACAACCCCTTCTCGCTGGGCTTCGGCGCCGCAGTGGGGCTTGAGCAACAGAGCAGCGACACGCTCCAAGAGCTAAACGACATCGCGGCGGATTTGGCTACGGAGAGAGGGATGCTGGTTGCAGACGCCTTTACTCCGATGGAGGGGACAACTGCAGCCACCACCCACATGGTCGACAATCCGCCGGATATCCACCCGATCGAGATCGGTTTCGACATCCTGACCGGGTCGTTCGTGGACGCTTTGGCTGGCTGATCACCACCCGCATGCGACGCCGTGGTGACTTCGCATGAGTTACGAGTACTACGAAGTCCGTACCGCAAGGTCGACGGCCCGCACCGTCTGCGCCGTTTTCGGCTTCCTCACCGGAGCTGCCACCGCCCTCGTCGCCTGGCTTACCGAGGGCGAGGCCGCTGCCATCGCCGTTGCGGCGGTGATCCTCGTGATAGCGCTGTATGGGGCAATAGGCGCCCCGCGCGAACTGTCCGTTCTCATCGCATTCGCTCTCATCCTGGGGTTCGCCGGGAGCGTCTACTTCATCGGGGATCAAGCGTTCTCCATCTACCGGGCGATCAACGAGACAGCAGGACCGGTGGATCCGGCGGATCCGGATTTGCTGGCTGAAGCCAACGCCAAATTCGATGAGGCAGGGACTGAGGCCGGCTTTTACATCGAACTCCATGAGATGGAGATCTCGTCATACGTGCTGAACGGCCTCGGCGAGATCGAGAACAACCCGGTGCGACGCGTCGACATCGACGTGGTCGACGGTGTGGGCGGCGCCCCCGGCACCATTGCTCTGAACGGAGAGTTCAAGAGTGGCGGCGTCGACTTCCATGGAACCATCGGTGTCACCCTGAACGCGGGAGCGGTACAGGTTGACGTCATTGACCTCGAATTGGGCGCGCTCGAATTGCCGGGTATCGGCAAGGGTGCCATCGAAGACCTGCTGGCCGAGGTCACAGACCTAAACGCCACGCTCACCGATCTTCGCGCCGACGTTCAGTCCATCGAGATCGGCAACGACCGGATCGTGGTCACCGGCACCCAACCTGAAGGAAACCTGCTCACCTCAGATGCTCTCCTCAGCGGCATCGCTGCCCAGGCCGCTTCTGTGGGAACCGCGGTCGAGCCCCCTCCAGAACCTCTACCTCCCGGCGTCATCAACGGAGTTTCCGCACCCGGGGATCAGTACTACCTGGCCCTCGGCGACTCTCTGGCCGCCAACGTTGGTGTAGGTGAAGCCTCTCTGGGGTACGTCTCCAGGGTTCATCGCCAACTGCAGTTGGATACCGGGACCGAGTACGGGCTTCGCAATTTCGGTATCTCCGGCGAGACCTCCGGCACGTTGATCAGATCTGGTCAACTCGACACGGCTCTGGCATTTATCGCCGGGGAGCAAGTCGACTACTTGACCGTAGATATCGGAGCCAACGACCTGCTCGGCCACCTCGGGTCGGACGACTGTGCCGCCGACCTGGACGCCGCAGCCTGCCAAGCCAGAATCCAGGCGACATTCATCACGTACGAAGCAAATATGGCCGCGATTTTCGATGTGCTGCGAGCCGCGGCCCCAACCACGTCCATCGTGTTCGTCAGGGCCTACAACCCATTCAGCCTGGGCCTCGGCGGTGGGATCGAGTTCGAACAACGCAGCGACGAGATACTCGATGCATTCAACGACGTTGCCGCCAGGCTGGCCCTGGATCGAGGAATGCTGGTCGCAGACGG
>CAXMOL010000205.1:0-15646 GCA_964194935.1 uncultured Kiloniellaceae bacterium | reverse complement strand
CGTCCGGTCGTTTCGATGCGATCAGGATCGCGTTCGCCGATTCTTCCAGTGAATACCCGTACTTCTCGCAAAACGCGGCAGTGTCGGCAAACGCCGGATCGATTTCGAAGGCCTCGAAGTCGGCACCCAGCGATTCGAGATGGTCCACGACGCTCAACTCGAGGGGATCTCGCATCAGGGGAGACTAAGCCAGTAGCCAGTAGCCAGTAGCCAGTAAAGAAACCACTCTCCCCTTTGGGGGGAGTCAAACACCGCAGGTGTTTGGTGGGGGGCGAGAACGTTTCCCGTTTCCCGTTTCCCGTTTCCCGTTTCCCGACTCCCGACTTCTTCTTCCTACTCTGCGACGCTCATGCTTCCTCTTCCTCCTGACCTTCGTCGACGCCTACCCCGGCTGCTCTTCGGCCTCCTGCTCTACGGGTGGGGCTTGGCACTGATGGTGGCCTCCGACCTCGGGCTTGGTCCGTGGGAGGTGCTGCATCAGGGCATTTCATTCCACACCCCGATCCCGATCGGAACCGTGGGGATCATCACCGGACTCCTCGTCCTCATCCTGTGGGTCCCATTGCGAGAGCGGTTCGGGTTGGGGACTGCGCTCAACGTGGTGCTAATCGGAGTCGTGATCGACCTGACACTTCTCTGGCTATCGACCCCGAGTCATCTCGTAGTGCAGTGGATCTACCTGATCGGCGGATTGGTCATGGTCGGTATCGCTTCCGGGTTCTACATCGGCGCAGGACTCGGACCAGGGCCTCGCGATGGGTTGATGACCGGTATCGCACGCCGCGGCCTGCCGATCGGGGCGGTCCGCACCGGCATAGAACTGATCGTGCTTGTTGGCGGCTGGCTCCTCGGCGGCACCGTCGGAGTTGGAACCGTCCTATTCGCTTTTGGGATCGGGCCCCTCGTCCAGTACTTCCTGCCCCGCTTGACGGTGGCCTGACTGCCTCCGAATCGGCGACACAGTCCGGACCGGCGCCGACCAAGACCTCAAAGGGGTTACGGGACCAACGGCGGGTACCAAAGATCGGCCCGTGTCCTACGCTCAGGTCTATGACTGATTACCGAGCACCAACTACCGACATGCGGTTCACGATGGAACACGTCGTTGGACTCGACGACCTCATCGGCCTGGAACGATTTGCCCACATCGATCAAGACCTGGTCACCGGGGTCCTCGACGAAGCCGGCCGCTTCTCGTCGGAGGTCATCGCCCCACTGGCTCGCGTCGGCGACACCGTCGGCAGCGTCCTCAACCCCGACGGAACTGTGACTACACCGCCTGGTTACCGAGAGGCATACGGTCAGTTCGTCGAGGCCGGTTGGCCGGCAGCGGGCTTCCCCGAAGACATCGGCGGAGGCGGACTTCCCTGGGGCATTGCCATGGCCATTCAGGAGATGGTCAAGTCGTCGGATCTCGGATTCTCCCTGCTCCCGATGCTCACGTATGGCTCGGTGGACATGCTTGTCCAGCACGGGTCAGATGAGCAGAGGGCAACATATCTACCCAAAATGGTGACCGGTGAGTGGAGCGGGACGATGATCCTCACCGAGTCACAGGCCGGATCCGACGTGGGGGCGCTCAGCACCAAAGCGGTTCCCGCTGCCGACGGAAGCTACCGGCTCACCGGGACCAAGATCTTCATCACATGGGGCGAGCACGATCTCACCGAGAACACGATCCATATCGTTCTCGCCAGAACGCCTGACTCTCCTCCGGGGACGAAGGGGATCTCATGCTTCATCGTCCCCAAGTTCTTGGTCAATGCCGACGGATCACTCGGCGAGCGCAACGACGTCACCTGCGTGTCGATCGAAGAAAAGATCGGCATTCATTCGAGCCCGACCTGCGTGCTCGCCTTCGGAGACGACGGAGAGGGAGCCATCGGCTACCTCATCGGCGAGGAGCGCCAGGGGATGCACTACATGTTCACAATGATGAACGAGGCGCGTCTTTCGGTGGGCATCGAAGGACTCTCCCTTTCCGAGCGGGCGTACCAACAGGCAGCCGAGTACGCCCATGACCGCATCCAAGGACGCTCCATCGAGGGCGACAGCTACGAGGCCGTCGCAATCATCAACCACGCCGACGTCCGCCGAATGCTCATAACCATGCGGGCGAATATCGAAGCAATGCGTGGTCTGCTGTACAGCGGCGCAATGGCGATGGACTTGGCGCGCTACGGCGACAGTGAAGAAGTCCGCGAGCAGAACGAGGCTCTGGCTTCGATCATCACCCCGCTCGCCAAGGCATGGGCCAGCGACCTCGGCGTCGAAATGACTTCACTGGGTATCCAGATCCATGGTGGAGCCGGATACGTGGAGGAGACCGGTGCGGCCCAGTGGTGGCGGGACTCGCGGATCGCGCCGATCTACGAAGGCACCAATGGGATTCAGGCGATGGATCTGGTGATGCGGCGTCTCCCCATGGACGGTGGCGCTGTCTTCCAGAGATTGCTTGAGAAGGTCGCAGCAGATGCCGGGTCGCTCGAGGGTGACCTCAAGCCGATCGGAGAGCGTCTGACCACCGCGGTGGAGGCAGTCGGTCAAGCAGCTATGACGTTCGGTGGGTGGTTGCTGGCGGGTGAGTACAACAACGTTCTCGCCGGGGCGACTCCGTTCCTCAAAATGATGGGCGACACACTCGGCGGATGGATGCTGGCCAAGGGAGCCCGGGCGGCAGCAGAGGGAGTGGAGGGGTACAGCGAGGAGTTCCTCGCCGATCGAATCACCACCGCTTCGTTCTACGCAGAGCACATTCTTCCCACCGTTCCGGGTCTGCTGGCTTCGGCAACGGCGGGCGCTGAGGTCTTGTACGAGATCGACGAGAGCCGAATCGCCTGAATCTGCGCCATCTGAGGTGGTCTTACGTGCCGAAATGCACGTAAGACGATTTTGTCATTTAGAAACTCGGTAACACGGGTGTGATTCATGTCAATTTCCGGGCAACAACACCCTTAGGGCTACTCTCCCTGCCCGTCCCACCTGAAAGGCCGTCCGCTCATGCAGTTCGATTCCGCCCCCGATCTCACGATCGACCTCGATGGCGCTTACGGCGCCACCCTGCACACCACTCTCGGCGACATCACAGTCGAGTTCTTCCCCGCTGATTCACCTCTGGCGGTAAACAGCTTTCTGTTCCTCGCAGGCAAAGGCTTCTACGACGGCGTGATCTTCCACAGGGTCATTCCGGGCTTCATGCTCCAAGGCGGCGACCCGACCGGGACCGGCCGCGGCGGCGCCGGCTACAAGTTCCGTGATGAGCTGGAAGGCCCGGGCAGCTACGAGCGGGGCACCATGGCCATGGCCAATTCGGGGCCCAACACCAACGGCAGCCAGTTCTTCATCATGCATAAGGACTACGGCCTGCCCCACAACTACACGATCTTCGGAAAGGTCACCGACGGAATCGAAGTCGTCGACGCCATTGCCGCACTAGACACCGACCATCAAGACCATCCGAAGGAAGAACCGGTGATCAACTCGATCACCGTGACCGGGGTCTGACGCTAGAGGTACTGACCCGGGCGTTCGGTGGGTCTGCTCTGCGCTTCGATCGCCCGCATCTGCATCTCCTGCAGCTGGTTGGCGGCCGATGCCTGCTGACTCCACAGTGACGCCTGGATTCCTGCGAAAAGGCCTTCGAGCCAGCCGACCAGCTGCGCCTGAACGAGTCGCAGCTCAGACTCGGTAGCGGTCTCGCTCGACACCGGGAGGAACATCTCGTTCATCTCCTGCTGTAGATCCTCGCTCAGCACTTCTTGCATCTCCTGCAGCGAGCGGGCATGAATCTCGATCAGTCGCGCTCGACCGGCTTCATCGAGCGGGGATTGCCGGATCTCGTCGAGTAGCGCCCTCGTCATCGACGCGATGCGCATCAGTTTGGGCGCCTGGATAAACGAAGCGGCCTGGGCGCCCTCGTCTGCAACTAGCTGGGTGCCCTCGGCGGCGTCCGGTTCTTCAGTGGTCGGCTCTTCAGTCATGGTCTGAGAATACGACGACCGGGCGTCATACCCCTACCTGAGCCTGATCGACATGCAGGTGAGGCCGCCGTCTGCCCTGGCGATCTCCGAGACGTCTACTGCAACAGTGTCGAAACCAGCGGCCTCGATCGCGGCGCGGGTTCTTCCATGGTGCTCGGTTACCAGGATGCGCCCATCGGCCAGTCGCACCACATTTGCGGCCTCCGGATCGTCCTCTTCGATCTCAATGACCCGGAGCCCGGTCAGTTCGTCCCGCTCGCATGCACGCCGATGCCACAACACCGTCGAGTCGTCGAGCCCCGACAACCCCGATTTGAGGTGGAGCACCGAACCGACGGGAACCATGTCCACGGACATTCCTTGCGGGTCGGCAATGTCTGCAATCGCCTCAGCCCCGGCAACATTGGTGCGCTGGCTCAGCCCGACGAAGACTCGAGAACCGAGAACCATCACGTCGCCCCCGTCTATGGTCGCCGGTGCTGTGGCGTGATGCAGCCGGACATATCCACCCAGAATCGCCGCCACCCCATCCGCCTCCCCACGGCGTGACGGATGCCCCGGCCTGGTCACCAGGGCATTCTCCCCAAGTACGACAGCTGCATCCTCGATAAAGCAACAGTCCGGAAAGGCCTCGTCGGTGTCGATTTCCACCGTTGCATATCCCCCCACCTCAAGCGCGGCAACGTAGGCGGCGTGCTGCGCGGCAGCAAGATCGGCCGACAGTGGAGATTCGGGTGGAGACGTAGTCACCGCCGACGAAAAGGACCGGGCGACTCCGCGTATCAGTGCCAGCGGGCGGTCAACCACCGACACCGACGAGGTAGTCCTCTGCATCATCGGACCACTCCATCGTGATCAAACCGCGAGTCTCTGCGGCCCGAGAGAATTGGAGGAATCCGCGATATCCGTAGTCCTTCTCGCTGAACCCGGGTTCGACTTTGCGAATCGCATCCTTTATTCCCGATAGTGGAATGGTGGACCCCTTGGAATTGGTAACCACCTTCAGCAGCAGATCGAATCCCGTCTCCTCATGCCCACCACGCTGCTTGAAAGTCACCTCGGGATCACCGCGCGCCGGCCCCTCGGTGAGTTCTACGGTTCCCTTAGAGGCCAGGTTGCGCAGCAACTCCCCAAACGCACGGAAGCCGTAGTCGGCCTCGCTGAATGTCGGATCTTTGCGGATGATGGCGCGCTTCAGCCGAGAGGCGAGAACGACTCCATCGCCGGATCGCTGCAGTCCCGACAACGTCTGGGTCACGAGTTGCTCCAGCGAGGCGTGATCCCGGTCCGGCACCGCCTCGATCTCGATGTCCACATCTGCCGCCTTGCGACGCCGACGTTTCTGCGGAGCCTCAACTCCATCCAACGAGTCGTAGAACAAGAATTCGTCACAGGCCGCCGGAAGCAGCTTGGACGTGCTGTCGCGCAGGCCGATGCCGACGACACGCTTGTTGAGTTCACGCAACTTGTGCACCAGCGGGGTGAAGTCACTGTCGCCGGTTGCGAGGACGAACGTCGTTATGTAGTCGCGCTCAAAGGACAACTCGATCGCGTCGACGGCCATCTTGATATCCGCCGCGTTCTTGCGAGGTCCGTGGATTCGCTGCGGAATCTCGATCATCTCGACATGATGTTCAGACAACATTCCGCGGAAATCCGCAAAGAGATTCCAATCCCCATACGCACGACGCACCACGACACGACCCCGCTCGGCCAAGGCATCGGCCACAGGTCGCAGGTCGAACTGAAATCCGCCGAGATCCTCGCGAGCCCCTATGGCGAGGTTCTCGAAATCGAGGAACAGCGCTATCCGATCTTCGGGCGATTCCATCTCAGTCCTCCTCGCGTGGCGTCATGTACCACTCGGTAAATGAGCTGCACTTCCCGTCAAGGAAGACCAGCTGAAACATGTTCCAATACCTCTGACCCGGGGTGTACTGGGTCCAACCCGTCGCAATGGCACGATCGCCCTCCACCAGCCACGGCGAGTACTCGGCCTGCCAGGTGCCAGGAGGATCAGTTTCCTCCCGCCAACTCTCCACGATCTCCTCCCGACCCACGACCGGTTCGTCGCCGGGGCGGTAGCAGTAGCTGGCGTCTTCGGTAAAGAGGTCTCCGATCTGTGTCTCATCGTAGGTATGCCACGCTTGGATGTATCGATCGAGCCAATCCCCGACGATGGCTTCTGTGAGGTTCGCCATGAATCAAGCGTACAACGATGGCCCTCACCCGAACCGTGCAAATTCTGGCTGACGACCGACGACATTCCCGCTCAACGCTCCCTCTTTGCCCGACTCCACTCCAGGAATCGATCACGGTCCCAGGTATTGGCGACCCGATCCCGGTCGACCCAGCCGCGCCGGGCAAGACGCACGCCCCACCGGGAATTGGCGAGTTCGGTTGCGTCGTGTGCGTCCGTGTCGATCACAAACACAACATCTCTCTCGCTTGCCAGACGTAGTACCTCTGCGGGGGCGTCGAGTCGATCCAGATGAGAGTTGATCTCGATGCCGCATGCGGTCTCCTCTGCCGCAGTCAAGACCGCATCGAAGTCGAGGTCGATCCCGGGGCGCTTACCAATGCGGCGACCGGTCAGATGGCCGATGATGTTCACCGCCGGGTTGCGCATTGCGGCAATCACCCGCTCCGTCTGCTCAGCCTTGGGTAGGTCGAAGTGGGAGTGGACGCTGGCCACTCCCCAATCGAATCCGGCCAAGAACTCGGGGTCGTAGTCGATGGTTCCGTCGCGACCGATGTTCAGTTCGGCACCGTGGAGCAAGAACATCTTGCGGTTCTTCTTGCGGAACTCTTCGATTCGACCCCTCTGCTTCAGCATCTGCGTGCGCGATGCACCATTGATGGAGAGGTCCTCAGCGTGGTCGGTGATCGCCAGATAGGTGTAGCCGCGCCGTTTTGCTGCTTCGACCATCACAGCGAGATCGTCACGGCCATCGCCGCTCAGCGACGTGTGCACGTGCAGATCGCCGAGGAGGTCTTCTTCCGATACAAGTGTCGGCAGTTCTCCGGCAAGCGCGGTTTCGATCTCTCCGGTGTCCTCGCGCATCTCGGGGGCGATCCAAGGGAGGTCAAACGCCTTGTAGACGTCTTCTTCGGTGACGGAGGCAATGACCCGCTCGGTGTCGGCCTCGGCCAAGGCGTACTCGTTGAGTACCCAGCCCCGATCGATCGCCATTTGCCGCAACCTGATGTTGTGAGCCTTTGAACCCGTGAAGTACATCTGAGCAGAGCCGTATTGGTCTGGCCGCACCACCCGAACATCTATCTGGAGCCCGGCGGCAGTGACGATCGACGTCTTACGTGGCCCATACCCCAGAACATCACGCACCAGCGGTAACTCCACAAGGCGCTTCATGACATCCTCTGGGTCGCCGCTGGTAGCAACGATCACATCGACATCGCCAGTCGTCTCTCGGAATCGCCGCAGGCTGCCCATCGGCTCTGCAATGACCACTCCAGGGACTGCGGCCAGGGCTCCGGAAACATCACGGGCCACCCTCATCGCATCAATGATCGGTGTTCTCTTCTCTCCTTCGCCAAGGCGGTCCAACGACCTACCGATCTTCTCCTCGGTTTTGGCACCCATCCTGGGAAGGTCTCTCAACTCCTGACGAGCAAGGGCGCCGCGCAAGTCCTCCACCGAATTCACACCGAGCTCGTCACGCAGTAGGACGGCCGTCTTGGGACCGACTCCCGGAACTCGGGTCATCTCGACAAACTCCGGCGGGAATTCCGAGCGCAGTTCCTCCAAGCGTTCGATACGACCGCCGTCGACCAACTCACGGATCTTCTTGGCGGTACTGGTGCCGACCCCACGCAGTTCGGTAAGCGCCGACGTCGACATCTCAGATACCGGCTGTGGATGACCTTCGACCTCGCGCGCTGCTGTTTCGTAGGCGCGCACCCGAAAGGCATTGCTGTTGCCCTCGGCCAGGGTCGTGAGCTTGGCTAGTTCATAGAGGTGCGAAGCCACCTCGTCGTTGGAGACCACACCAGGAGAATACGAAGACGATGCCCGGGTTGCGATTACCGGCGCTGTTGGCTCACCAACACAACTCTTTATCAGCTCTAACCTCAACGCTGCCCATGGCGCGCCGCCAGTACGTCAGCTTTCTCGGGGAAGGCCACCGAGACATCGCCTTCTCCGATCGCGGGCCGGACCCGACGCGGTGGGTACTGCTCACGATGGCTGTCATCGCCGTGGCCATCTCGGTGTGGTGGTTCGGCTTTCGCGATGTCGACGGGGTCGTGGCCGCGGAGCGTGTACTCAACGACACAACGGTTCCCACCTTGCTCACGCCAACGGCGATTGAGAGCAGCGGCGCCGAGCCCGCCGACGTAAGTCTCGACTGCCCGACCCTGGTCGAGGAATGGACCATGTTCCAGGGCGGAGTCGAACGAACCGGCTGTCTGAGCGTCCCTCAAATCACCGACCCCGAGATCATGTGGGAAGTCGAGATAGGACTCAGTGGATGGCGTAACAACCCGGTCGTGGAAGACGGGGCAGTCTTCGTGGGTAGTGCGGGAGTGGTCCAATTCACCGGCGATCGACGCGACGGCATCTACTCCCTTGACCTCCGCACCGGGGCCCAGCGCTGGCTGTATACGACCGAACTGGACGTGAACAGCGTCGCGGTCTCCAACGGCACCGTGGTCGGGGTCGGCGACGAAGGGCGCGTGTGGGCACTGAGTGCTCGGGACGGAACGTTGCTGTGGACCGACGACCTCGGGGTCGGAGTCTTGGGCGATCCGTTGTTCCTGAAAGACGAAAACGGCGAAGACGTCGTCTTCGTTGGTGACCTCAACGGCGTGATAACCGCATACGACGTCCGATCAGGCGCCAAGAGGTGGGGAGCCGCCGCGCCGCGTCTCAACGGAGCCATCCGGGGAGGGGTGTCCTCGGATGGCGAGCACATCTATGCGGCAAGCGAGTTTGGCGACGTCATCGCTCTGAACCTCGACGGACAGACAGTGTGGAGAATTGAACAGCTCGCAGTGCGCCCCGGAGCGGGAAAAGCGGAGGTATCCACGGCTCCGACCGTGGCCGGCTCGATGCTCATTCTTGGCATCACCCGCGATGGCCTGACCTCGGATCCGGCTTTGCGGGCATTGGACCTGGAGACCGGCGAGGAGATCTGGGCATCTGAGGACATCGCCGGCCTCAAGGCCGGCCAGTGGTCGAACCTGCGATCTTCACCCGCCATCGCCGGTGACTACGTCGTATTCGGCGCCGGGTACGGGAACGAGTTGGTGGTGGTGGACCGCCTTCAGGGGGACACCTTGTGGTCGGTCGAGGTCGGCGCGTACTGCTACCCGCAATGGCCGTCGCCGGTCATCAACAATGGCACCGATGACGACGGCAATGACGCCAGCATCGCCTACCTGGCCCGCCACGACGGCGGGCTGTATGCCGTGAATCTCCAGACTCGCGCCAAGGCGTGGGACATCTACCTGGGCGATGCCGAAGGCAACGGTGCCTTTCCTCTCGAACACACCGAGTCTGGTTTCTGCAACTGGGGACCCGAGAGCGGTGCCTCCATCCTCGGTTCTCCGGCGGTCGCATCCAACGGCATGATCGTGGTCGGCACGCTCGGAGGTCACATCCTGGCGGTCGGGGACTCGGGCTGGGACATCTAGCCGCCGAGCATCTCGACAGCCGCCGAGAGCGGGTCGACGCTGACGAGGTCCGGGCTTACCCCACTCACCAATTCGGAGCCGTCGCCGAGAGTCACTTGAAGGTTGGGGAATCCGACCGACCAGCCATTTGGCAAGAACCGCACCATTCCCGGACCGGCCGATCCCGCGGTTGGCTGCCCGATCACCGTCACCCCATCCAAGTCGCCGATGGCTGCGACCAAGAGTTCGGCGACACCTATCGTCCCCGGGCCCACCAACACGACCACCCGGCCAGCGAAGGTCCCGGTCGGAAGTGGGCTGACCGTTACCTCCCCGGCCGGGGAAAGCCCGGTGGGACCGCGGGCCGAAAGCTGCGCCACCACCCGGGCACTGGGAACGAACCGGCTGGCAATCAACATGGCGTGGTCGATGGTTCCGCCATCGCTGCCGCGCAGATCGAGAATCAACCGGTCGACCCCGGCCAGGGCGAGATCCACAGCGTCGACTGCGCGGCGCTGCGACTCCTCGAGATCCTCGGCGAACGCGCTCAGCCGCAGAAACGCCAAGTAGGAGATCCCCTCCCCAACCGACCCCCTGAGCAAACCACCATCACCAAACGCCGCTGCCTCCGGGAACACAACTTGGTCGGGAGACTCCGCCGCCCATGTCTCGCCGCCAGCGGCCAGACGAACATCGGATCGGCCCAACGGCGCCAGCAACTCAGTCATCGCGTCGAACAAGGCCTCGTCGTCTGCATCCACATCAGGCCGAGCGGTCTCGACACGAGTCGACCACCCGTCATCGACGCCGCGGACATAACGCTCTTCGAGCGTTGCCGCCAGTGCATCAAAGGTGGAGACCGGATCATCATCGATCTCGGCTAGACATTCCTCCGGCAGGAATTCGAGCCGATCGAACCGAACCGTGCGACCGGCGTCGGTG
Organism: uncultured Kiloniellaceae bacterium; assembly: GCA_964194935.1. Lineage (GTDB taxonomy): Bacteria > Actinomycetota > Acidimicrobiia > Spongiisociales > UBA11373 > JACZWZ01. Next base: position 5,090 of record CAXMOL010000205.1, on the reverse strand, counting down.
AGTAGTAGCTCTTCTGAGTCGAGCGCCAGCACATCAGCGATTCCGCGAGTGCTCCCACTAGCCACCGAGAAGCATTGGGCAGAGTTGTACTCAAAGATCTCCACCGACCCACCGCTGATCGACAGGTATGTCCCCCAGGCCTCGGAGACCCAATTGCCCTGGAATGGCTCGGCCTCGCGAGCACCCGGGTTGCAAGAGACAAGGAGGACGCCAAAAAGCCCGACGACGAGCAGGCGGTATTTCATGTGGCGGCGCTGAAAAGCTCGTCGAGTGCGCGCTCCACTCTGACAACAAACTCATCGAGATCGGGCACGGTGTCCCAATCGGCGGAAAAGCCCCAGTTGAGCCTCCCGTCGTATGAGAACAGTGCCACCCCGAGGCCGTGGTTTACCCACAGCGGGACCATCGGGAAGATTCGCTCCAAGCGGGACTCGAGCATGAAGAGCGGCACTTGCGGACCCGGCACATTGGTGATCGTGAGATTGAAAGGTCGAGCAGTTGCAGCCGCGACCCTTGCTGCGACGGTGAGGGCTGCAGATGGCGTAAACGACGCAGTCTGGGTGAGCATCGCCGCCCCGAGAGCCTGATCGGTCTCCTTCAGATGCAGGGTTGCTGACGCCACAGCCTGATACCGCTTCACAGGGTCCGGCTCGGCGATCGGCAGATCCAACAACCACATGGTTATTTGGTTGCCGAGGTCACCAACTCCCGCTTCGTCGCGGATGGAGACCGGCACCATCGCCCGGAAGTCGACACCTTCCACCTCGAAGTCATACTCCTCGATGAGGAAAGACCGGATCGCACCGGCGACGGTCGCGATCACCACATCGTTGACGGTCCCCCCCAGACCGTTCTTGATCGCCTTTGCCCGATCGAGGTCGGTGGCGAGATGGGCAATGCGACGATTTGGTCCGATCTTGCGATTCAGGGGCGTCTCAGCTGCATTCACAAACCAGCCCGATCGCGCCGAAGCGGACATCGCCCGAAGACGATGCCGCAGCAACTCGCCGATCTCCTTCGAATCCCTTCCGCGCATGCTCTTGGCCGCCTCGGGCGGCAGTTGGAGAAAGCGGACGGCTTCATCGATCAGCAGGTCGGCAGAGGTCGGGACCGGCCGCGGCTCGTACTCGTCGGGTTCACCGATATCGGTAGTCGGCATCGGGGCAAGCAGCACCTTGAGCAGGTCGACACCACCAATCCCATCGACCATGCAGTGATGCACCTTGGCGACGAGGGCAAATCGACCATCTTCGAGGCCCTCGATGACCAGGACCTCCCACATCGGACGAGCACGGTCGAGTCTTTGACTCAAGAAGCGACCGCTCATCTCCCTCATCTGGTCCATCGTTCCGGGTTTGGGCAGCGCGACGTGCCGGACGTGATAAGCGAGGTCGAAATGAGCGTCGTCCACCCACACCGGATGACGCTCGATCGGGATCCACTGAAGACGCTGGCGATAACGTGACACGTATTGGAGGCGAGCTCCGACGAATGCTCGCACCACGTCGATATCGATACCGCCGTCCTTGCCGCGCAGCGAGTCACCCGCTTCGAATACGAGCGTCGCCCCGACATGCATTGGACTCGTCGGGCCCTCCATCACAAGGAATGTGTTGTCGAGGAACGACAGACGTTCGTAGTTCGTCTCCATGGGGCCTAGAGGGTACGACGCTGTCGGTTATCAGTAACCAGTAGCCAGTAGTCAGTAACCAGTAAGAAAAACACTCTCCCCTTTGGGGGGAGTCAAACGGCGGAGCCGATTGGTGGTGGGCCGCTGTTCCTCCCCCTCAGGGGGAGGTGGCGCCGCCACGGGCGGCGACGGAGGGGGTCACCTGCTCTCCCGGTAAGCAGGTGAGCGACCCCCCTCCCCTCATTCGCTTCGCTCACTCGGGACTCCCCTCTGAGGGGGGAGAACGAAGGGGGGACCGACGACTTCTTCTAAACCGCCACGGTTACAAAGGCGAGGAAGAGCACCAGCAGCATTGCTCCCTCCCATCGATCCACCTTGCGACCGGTGACAGCGAACAACCCGGCTACTGCTCCGGCGATGACCATGACCACCAGTGCGTTGTGGAATGTCTCATCGACGACTCCCGGCCCGACCAGCCCGGCGATCCCGGCAACGGCGAATGTGTTGAACAGGTTCGATCCGAGCACATTGCCCAGCACCAGATCTGTCTGACCGCGACGCGCTGCGGCCAGGGCGGTGGCGAGCTCCGGAAGTGAAGTTCCTATCGACACGATTACGAGGCCGACGAAAGCACTGGAGACTCCGAGGTCTTCGGCGAGATCGGAAGCACCCCGGACCAATAGATCAGCTCCGAGCAGGGTGAACGCCAGCGCCCCGACTCCGATCCAGACCTCACGGCGCAGTGATCCCTTCCACTCCTCTTCGTCGCTGAGCTGTGGGGCGCGGCCGGCTCGAGTGTCGCTGTTGGCCCAGAAGATGAGCATCACCACCGCGACGAACATCGCCACCAACAATCCGAGCGACTCGACACGACTGAGCTTGAGATTCCACAACAAGAGAGTGAAGGCGGCCAGCGCGAGGAACATCAACGCGCCCTCTCGACGGACGGTTCGCAGCCGCGACACGATCGGGGTCACCAAAGCGGTAGCGCCCAGCACCAGTGTCATGTTCGCCGTATTTGATCCGACAACATTGCCCAAAGCGAGATCGATCTCACCGCGAGCGGCGGCAAGAGCGGAAACGAGCATCTCGGGGGCGGACGTTCCGAGGCCAATAACGAGTGCACCCACCAAGATTGGAGACAGCCCAAGGGCCGTCGACACCCGGGACGCTGAGAGCACGAACCGATCGGCCGCGAGGGTGAGCAGACCGAGACCGACAATCAGGAGAGTGAGAGAGACGATCACCGTGGCGACTGTACAAGCCGCCGACGGCCGCATCGTTCCACGGCCGGATAGCCTGATCCCTAATGAAGTGGACCGAACATGGCGACGGTGTCTTTTCGAAGCGTTACCAATCGCTCGACCTCAATGTCGGAGCGATCGTGTGCGAGGACGGGCTACTCATCATCGACACCAGAGCTCACCACCGCCAAGCACGTGAGTTGGTCGAGGACCTGAAAGCCATCAGCAATCTCCGGGTCCGCTGGATCATCAACACCCACCATCACTGGGATCACACATTTGGCAATGGAGAATTCCATGAGGTGGACATTTGGGGCCACGAACGATGCAAGACGAATCTTGCTGATTACGGAGCTGCGATGCTGGCCCGGGTCAGGAAGATGTCTCCCGGACAAGCCGCCGATTTCGACGAGGTCCTGATCGTCCCACCCAACAAGACGGTGGTAGAGGCGGCGGACATAGAGTTCGGCGGACGCATGATCGAGATGCGATACCTGGGGCGGGGCCACACCGACAACGATCTCGTAATCACCGTTCCCGATGCCAGCGTGGTGTTCGCCGGCGATCTCATCGAAAACGGCGCTCCCCCATCCTTCGGCGACGCTTTTCCGTTGGAGTGGCCGAAGACCGTGGCAACGCTCACCGACATGATCACCGACGCAGTTGTCCCCGGCCACGGCGCACCGACAGACCGAGCGTTTGTCGACGCCCAGCGAGCCGATCTTGACGCGGTTGCCGACCTGGCCCGGCAGCGTCACGCCGAAGGCATGACGTTCGAGGTCGCCGCCGCCGCGGGTGGTCCCTTCCCAGAGGCAACCCTCAGCGAGGCGTTCGGCCGGGCATGGATGCAGCTCGGACCAAGCTCATGACCGGGGCCCCGCGCTGGTTCTCCGAGGCTCTGGCCGACGCCCCGCGAGTCGCAAACGTAGAGGTCGAAGGTACGCCCATCAACATCCTCGAGTGGGGTGACACGGGCAAGCCCGGGTTGATCTTTGTCCACGGTGGAGCGGCTCACGCCCGCTGGTGGAGTCACCTCGCTCCCAAGTTCTCGCACAACTACCACGTAGCCGCACTCGATCTCAGCGGCCACGGAGACAGCGGTCGACGCGACCTCTACTCACACGCAATGTGGGCCAAGGAGATCGTGACAGTTTGTGAAGCGGTCGGGTTCGAGGGCCCCCCGGTGATCGTCGGCCACTCGCTCGGCGGGCTGGTCGCCATTCAGACGGCGGCCACGTATGGGGAGTTGCTCGCTGGTGCAATCATCGTCGACGCGCCGGTGCGCCGACCCGATCCCGAATCTGAAGAGGGAACCCGCGGCCGCGCTTTCAAGGCGCCCGGCACTTATCCGGACCTGGAGACGGCGCTCACCCACTTCCACCTGATCCCGCCGCAACCGGACCCAGAGCCGTGGACTCTCGATCATGTCGCCAGACATTCGCTCCACGAAACCGCCGCCGGCTGGTCGTGGAAGTTCGATCCCAATCTGTTCGCGCACACGATGATCCCGATGCACGAGCAGTTGGCGTCAGTCAAGTGCCGGGTCGCCGTGTTGCGCGGCGAACACAGCGTCGTGGTGCCACAGGACACGGCCGAGCACATGTACGAGGTAATGGGACGGAATTCCCCAGTGGTGACCATTCCTGAAGCCCACCACCATCTGATCCTCGACCAACCGCTGTCGTTCATCACCGCCCTGCGCACCCTTCTGGCCGATTGGGAACACAGCGTCCCCTTCGAACGACGCGACTAGCGGCCGAGCGGTACCCCCACCTTCTCGTTCTCCACCCTCAGGGGGGAGTACCTGAGCGAGGCTCGGCGAACGAAGGGGAGGGGGTCATTGACCCAAGCACCTAGGGCGGCCTGACCCCCTCCGTCACCGGCTTTGCCGGTGCCACCTCCCCCTGAGGGGGAGGAACAGCGTGATCCCCATGGCTACTGACTACTGGCTACTGGCCACTGAATCGATTACCGCTTGGGCGATCAGGGAGTATCCGATCCCGTAAGGATGAATGTCGGGCTGGGGGTCAAGCATGTGGGTGGTTGCCGCGGTCGTGCCCTGTAACGCCGAGAAGCCGTCTGCGACCAGCATTCCTCGATCCAGGGCCAGCCTGGCGGCAACGTCGTTGAATGCATCGAGTATCTCGTCGCTGCGTTGTTCGAACTCGATCCCACCGCCGAGGCCCAGGCTGAATGGGTTGTAGGCCCTGACGAAC
>CAXMOL010000204.1:0-3515 GCA_964194935.1 uncultured Kiloniellaceae bacterium | reverse complement strand
GGGAAGTTGTTCAGTGAGGTGAACCCTCGGTTGGGGATGATCACCCACACCAACTACGAAGAAGAATTGATGGGCGAGTCGGTGGCAGAGGTGCGTGCGCATTGGGAGGGGATGTTCATCTTTGGTGCCCCCGACGTGATGGTGGTGAACATAACCAAGGACTCGATCTGGGCACGCAAAGCGAATATCCCGCCAGGTTCCGCAAGCGGGTCGATGGACCCGCGGGCGATGTTCCCGCCCGGCCAATTGCCGGAGAAGCTGCGGCTTCCAGACCCGGTCCGGCCCCGTGAGATGCAACAGGAACAGTTCCTCCGTGACATGGAACTCGACCCAGACGACTTCTACCCACCCGATGCCGATCGAGACATCTCCACCCAATGGCCAGAAGAAGGCGTCGAAATGGACGTCGAAACCCTGCTCAGAGCCAAAGGCGTCGAACCCGACGACAACGACTGACCAAACCCTCGTCATCGCCCAGACAGGCAGCGCATAACGGCACATATGCGCTACCTAGTCTCGGAAGACGGCCGCTCAGTGGCGGAATGTCACTCCGAGATGATGTTGAGGATGTTGCCCTCGCTGTCTTCGAACCAGGCGCCCTTGCGTCCATCGGGCAACGTCAATACACCCTCAACGGTCTTGAAGTCCTCGAAGTCGAACTCGGCGAACGCCACGCCGCGGCTACGCAGCGACGCGATCGCCGCATCGAAATCCTCGAACGAGAACGAGGCCGCCGTGGCCTGGTTGGAGCCTGCGAACTCAGAGGGGTACAACAGGAAAGGAGTTCCACCCGTCTCGTACCACGCACCATCGAACTCATCCTCCTCGACAGGCCGTAAACCCAGCTTCTCTTCGTACCAAGCCTTCGCACGATCCATGTCCCCAGCTGGCAACGTCACACGGAACTGAACTGAATCAAACAAGCGAACCTCCCTCGAGACCTTGATGCCAATCCTATCCACTCGTTCTCTGTGTTACCTCACAGACCACCCGCCCATATCGGCACATATGCGCTACCTGGTCCCGGCGTGGTGAGCCCGTCTTGATTCAGGGTGATTCGACTCCGCTAGGTTTGTTAGAGCAATCGAGTTCGGAGGAGGCGTCGATGCTGTTCCATGTCAAGCACACCCACAGTTGGGAGACGTGCCCGTATCACGATCCCGAGCGTGCCAAAGCAACCTTCGGGAAGGCGATGGCGGGCATCATGGAATCCGAGGTCGAGTTGGTAGGGGCCTATGTGGACGGTCCGGCTCACACCACGTTTCTGGTGCTGGACGCAACCTCAGCTAGCCAGATTGAAGAGGCGCTCGCTCCGGTGATCGACATTGGCTGGGCCGAGACGCGCCCAGTCGTGGACTTCGCCGAGATCATGAGCCGCGTAACCGAAGGCGGCTAGTCCTCAGCCACCCGCGCATATCGGCACATATGCGCTACCTGGGTCTCGTGGACAGAATCTTCTTGTCGGTTGTGGGCGGTCATGGGACCAGGGATTCAGGGTTGGCTGGAGGTAGCGCAGCTCGTTCGATCCATGCGGGATATGGAGCCGCTTTGCCTTTCAGATCGAGCAGCCGACGTTCAAGGTCGCTCGTGTCAACTCCGGCCGCTTCCGCGATGTCCTCGCTTAATGCAAGCTCGCCGCCTTTGGCTGCTGATCCGAGCCGTGCTGTGGTGTTCGGTACATCACCGAGCACCGTGAAGTTGTGGGAGCCAGCCTCTCCAACAACCCCGGCGTACGCCACTCCCGTGTGAACGCCAACGCCGACCGGAAAGGATTCGCCCAGATCCGCGGTGCTCCCAAGTGAGTAAGCAAGCTTGCGTCCGGCGGCGACCGCAGCAGCAGGGTGGTTTTCGCCAACAAACCCCGGGAACCACATAGCCATGACTCCATCCCCCACTATGTGATCAATCACCCCGTCCTCACCGTCCACTGCGTTGAAGGCAAGTGAGAAGAAGCTGTCAAGCGCCGCCGAGAACACAGCCGGAGCCATCTGCTCGGCGAGAGTCGTCGATCCCCTCACGTCAGCGAACAACAACGAGACATCGACTTCTGTCCCACCCTTGACCTTCTCGATTCCCGCAACGCAGTAGCGGCACATCTGCTGGTTCAGCTCCCAGCGGCGGAATCCAGCCAGCCGAAACAACGGGGCGTACGGACCCTCGAAAGGCGCCTGACACAACTTGCATCTCGGAGACGTGGGAACTCGCCGGAATATGCGACTCGCAGGCCCCAGTCCTTTGCCTTCACCAGTCAGGAGACCATTCCAGTATCGACCAGCCTCTTCGCCGTGAAACGTACGACGCTGACCCTCTTCAGCCATACTACGAAGCTACACCATCGGCACACCTCTCCACCCGCCCATATGTGCCGATACCGGACAATCTTCGAAGTGTGCGTTGTCGCCCGAGATCAGGGTGATCGGCGCTAGCTACGGACCGTTCTGGCCGTTGAGGTACACGCCTTGGTCGGTGACGATCAGGTAGCTGGTCCCGAAGACTTCATTCGTTCGTCCGCCGGGTTGACCGGTGACCAGGTTGATCGCCTCGTAAACCCACCAGTCCTCGGAGCTGGTCTCCACCACAAGCCAGGCTGCCCGACGGCAATACAGCAGAGTCAGTGCGGGCTGGGCTCGCCGACGTCATCCAGCGGCTCCCAGATCATCTCTGGCAGTCGTTGACCTGGGATCAAGGCAAGGAGATGGCCGAACACGCCCAGTTCACCATCGACACCGGGATCCAGATCTACTTCTGCGACCCAAAGTCGCCGTGGCAGCGCGGGTCGAACGAGAACACCAACGGGCTGCTGCGCCAGTATTTCCCAAGACCACCGACATGGCCGCACTCAGCCAAGACCAACTCGACCAAGCCGCCTATTCGCTTAACTCAAGGCCTCGACAAACCCTCGGATGGATGACACCATCACAAAAACTCGCCGAAGCGTTGCGATGACCCCTGAGACCGCAGTTGATCTGCGTTGGTTCCGCCGAGGAGCTTGATCCCGAGATCCGATCAAAGGACCTCCTTTCTCGATGTGCAGACGAGCGTGGCGCGCAGGAGCTAACGACCTACGTAGGATCAACGTGAGACCGTGTGTTCGGCCGTGCAAACCAAACCATTGCGTAAGAGGGTGCCAAGTTTCGATGTCTGATCCGATCACCGACATCATCGGGGACTATCAAGCTTTTGCGGGGATGCAGCGCGATCGCCTCGCTGCCCGCGGTATCGACATCGCGCCTTACCCGCTCAGCCACCTCGCCGTCCGCGTCGCCGATTGGGACCTGTACGTCCACCAGCGGACGCTTCTCGAGCGCCATGCGAGTGCGAACCGCGAGAACGTGTGGAACGGGCGTCCTATCTCCTTGATCGTGCTGGCCGAGCCGCTCGAGGTCCTCGACGGAATTCCGGTCTCGCGCATCGAGCTCATCCCACCCGTTCACCAGCGCGTCTACCGGATGGGCCTCGAGCACCTCGGCGTCGTCGTGGGTGAGGAGTTCGACGAGTTCTCGCGAGTCCATCGG
>CAXMOL010000203.1:0-9642 GCA_964194935.1 uncultured Kiloniellaceae bacterium | reverse complement strand
CTACGGGTTTACTCAGGAAGCAAAGGTCGGCGGTCACAAGATCTTCGTGCGCACCGGCGAGTACGAGGACGGGACACTCGGAGAGGTCTTCATCGATCTCGCCAAGGAAGGCGCGACGCTACGCGGCATTCTGGGCTGCTTTGCCATCGCCGTGTCAAAGGGCCTCCAATACGGTGTGCCGTTGGAAGAGTTCGTCGAATCCTTTACGTTCCAAACATTCGAGCCCCGCGGCATGGTGGAGGGGCATCCGAACATCAAGATGGCCAACTCAATTGTCGACTACGTGTTCCGGGCACTCGGGCTCGAATACCTCGGACGGACAGATCTGGTTCAGGTGCCACCCCAAGATCTTGGCGAGTTGCCCGAACCGCCGAGCGGCATCGCGGTGGATGCAGGCATTCAGCTCGACCTGACCGACGAGATGCCGGTAACGGCACCGATCAGTCATCCGGCCGTCGCCGACCCGGCCAGGGTGGCGCCGGCTACAAACGGAAGCAGTGGTGCCAACGGTCAGTCGAACGGCGCCAAGGCCGCTGTCGCCGTGTCAACTATGAAGGCCGATACCGGCGAACTGCAGACTGCCTCAGTCCAGCAGGCACTCGGCGAAATGATGGGCGACGCCCCGCTGTGTGAGACCTGCGGCCACATCACCGTGCGAAACGGATCGTGCTACCGCTGCCTGAACTGCGGCGCCAGCATGGGCTGCTCGTAGCACCCACCAATCAACGATGAATCGGGGCCGGGAAACCGGCCCCTTTTTGTTCCCGTAACCTCTCGCTGGTGCGCCGTCCGATCATCACCGTCGTTGTCATTGCTCTCCTCGCCAGCGCGTGCATCCCGTCCACCGAAACCGAAGCGGTGACTCTCACCGAAAAACTCGACGAGATCAGCTGGGATGTAAAGCAAGCCGTCTTTGACCTGTCGAACACCCTCGAACAGCCGTATGACAGCCGCGCCCAGCTTTACGAACGGCTAATCGACCTCAGGCTGCCGGCCACCTTTGCCATCCAACTCGACAAGGCGCGACGAATCGAGGCGCCGCCCGGGACAACCGCTGAGTTGGATCGATACATCGCCTTCGTCGGTGAGTTGCTCACGGCCAGCGAGAGTCTCGATCTCGCCATCGCCACCGAAGATCCCACCATGACTGCTCTTGCGGCTATCTCGATCGAGGTGTCCGTCGGGGCGCTGGCCGTCGCCCTCTCCGCAACGTCATGCACAGAGCTGACCCCAGGGATCGGTCGTGATCTATGCGATCCCGGAGGACTCGACGGATACGAGAACGATCTGGGATTCGAGATACGCAGATTTGTGTCCTCCTTCCGACCCGCATTCCGAGTCCCCGACACGTTTGGTCCTGTCATAAAGGGGCGGGTGCTGGCGACCCTTCAAGACGAGGCAGCTCTCGTTCTCGACTCGGCTGCGTCCAGGATCGGCGCACTCGAACCCGGTCCCGAATACACAGGAATCCAAGAGGTGCTGCTCGCTTACTTCCCGGCTGCCACTGAGGCGTTGGCCGAATTCGAAGCCGATGCGAGCGGATCCGACCCTCTTATCTACAGCTACATCTTCAATAGCCTCGAGGATGTGCGGGACACCACCCAACAACTGCTGACCGAACAGCACGACTTGGTCCTATCGGCTTTGCCCCAATCTCAGATCAAGTCGATCACGGATACCTGGTTCGCCCCACCGCCGGATACGGACGCGGAGTGAAGGCCGCTACCCGGATTCGCAAAGACGCGATCGATCTCATCGAACGCGACGAGCGATTCGCCAACATCGACCCCGACGATCTCGAGATCGAAGTCTGGGGCCCCGGTTTCGGACCACTGGTACATCTCATCCTCGGTCAACAAGTGTCGATCGAAGCGGCCGATGCCATGTATACGACGTTGGAGGCAACCGTCGGCACGGTCACTCCAACAGCAATCCTGCCGCTCGATGAGGAAACGATGCGGCGCTGCGGGTTTACCCGGATGAAAGCCGAGTACGCAAAGGGTCTGGCACATGCAGAGATGAACGGTTTATCGCTCGAACGCCTCAGCGAGCAAACCGACGCAGAGATCGTCAAGACCCTGACCGCCCTGCGAGGCATCGGCCGCTGGACGGCGGAGTGCTACCTGATCTTCTGTTTGGGACGTCGCGACGTGTTTCCGGTTGGCGACCTTGCGCTACGAGTCGGTTACCAGGAATTCGTCGGCGCCTCCCAACCACCATCGGAATCCGAGTTGGCTCAAGTCGCCGAACAGTGGGCGCCGATGCGAACTGCTGCGGCGTATCTGGTGTGGCAGGGCTACCTGGAGCGCAGAGGAAGGGCCTAGGAGTAGTCGGTAGTCAGTCATCAGTTCAGCGGTACCCCCCACCAATCGAGCCTTGCTCGATTGACTCCCCCCAAAGGGGAGAGTGGTTCAGAAGTCGTCAGTCCAGCGGTTCCCCCCACCAATCGGCTCCGCCGATTGACTCCCCCCAAAGTGGAGAGTGGTTCAGAAGTCATCAGTCCAGCGGTACCCCCCACCAATCGAGCTTTGCTCGATTGACTCCCCCCAAAGGGGAGAGTGGTTCAGAAGGAGGCCTCCTTCGCTGATCGCTATTCGTCGAATTCCGTGGAACAAGCCGAGGCTCGCCTGGGTTGGTCTTTTCAGCACACATACAGGAGGGGACCCCTGTGAGCGACTGGAACGCCAACATCATCGAGGAATTCAGAGGCAATGAGGGCCGCCTCGGCGGCCACTTCGAAGGCTGGACTCTTCTGCTCCTACATCACACCGGAGCAAAGACAGGAACCGAGCGGGTCAGCCCGCTCGCATATCAAGAAGTCGATGGTGGCTACGCGGTCTTTGCCTCAAAGTCCGGCGCCACAGATAATCCCGATTGGTACCACAACTTGCTTGCCAATCCCGCCACCAGCGTCGAGATAGGGACGGAAACGATCCCGGTCACCGCCCGCATCGCTCAAGGCGATGAACACGACCGCATCTGGACGAAGCAAAAGCAGGATCGTCCCAACTTCGCCGAGTACGAGAAGACAGCAAATCGCCAGATACCGGTCGTGGTGTTGGAGCCAGCCAGTAGCCAGTAAGGCGGTACCCCCCACCAAACGGCTCCGCCGTTTGACTCCCCCCAAAGGGGAGAGTGGTTCAGAACAGAACCTCCCCCTCAAGGGTGGACAGCGGCCCCCCACCAAACGGCTCCGGATCCAACTCCACCATTCGGGTCCTACCCGGCCCCGAATGCCTCTGCATGGATGAGCCGCCTGCGGCGGCGCCCCGTTCTACGTTTGACTCCCCCCAAAGGGGAGAGCGGTTCAGAAGAAGGCCTCCTCCCCAAAAAAAAAGGGGAGAGTGGTTCAGAAGAGGGCCTCCCCCAAAGGGGGCAGTGGTCTTCTTGCTACAGGGCCGCGTACAGGTCGATGTGGTTTCCGTCGGGGTCGATCACAGTGGCGTATCGCTGACCCCAGAAGGCATCGAACGGTTCCAGGTGGATCGAGTTCCCGGCCGCGGCAACAGATGCAAAGGTCGCGTCGACTGCCTCTGGGGATTCACACTCGAACGCCAGGCTGATTCGTCCCGGTGACGGTGGCGACACGAATGAGGGATCAAAGCTCCTCATTATCTCCTCGGTGTCGCACATCAGCCGCGACCCGCCGGGCAGAGACGCCTCCATGTGCCCCCCATCGGCCTCTCCGGTGAACTCGAGGCCCAGCAATTCATAGAAGGCGAGCGTCCGGCCCATATCGGTAACGACGATCCCGATCGCCCCAAAACGAACGTCGCTCATAGACACCTCGATGTCATTGGCTGGTGGCTGGCCTTTCCCACACTCTCCAATGCCAGGTTGTCGTCATCCCCGCCGCAACCTCGTGCAGGCCGCTGGCCGTCGCCCGGGCCGCAACGGAGTCGGGGTCGTGTAAGAAGACCCTGAAGCTGTTCTTGCGGAATCGCAGCCAGCGGTTCATGACGCGCATAAAGAACCGGATCGGCCACCGATTTCTTGGATAGGCCATCGCCAGCAGCCGAACGGTCTTCGAACCGGCGGCATCGACCATGGCCTCCATATGGGGGTAGCAGCAGACCACACGATTAAGGAACACCACGTCGCTGCCGGCCACCTCATCGGCTTCGGCCACGAAGTCGCCCGTATGCCACTCGAGGGGAGCGGTGATACCCCGAGCATCGAACAGCGCTCGCGCTTCGGCCTCGTAAGCCGACGAAATCTCAAAGGCGGTGGCCGACCCAGCCCCTGCTTCAAGCAGCGTCACCAGCGCGGTACCGGAGCCAGCTCCGATCTCGAGCACCGACGCTCCGACGACCCCCTTCGATCGCAGCGCATCGACCATCGGTCCGGCGGTCGAATCGAGTCCCTTGCGTTGGAATGACCGAACGTTCCGCTTGGCCAACTTGCGGTTGAACGCACCGCGGTATCCACTCGTGTCGCAACAGCCACCACTCATGCCGAGGACGCTAGTAAAACTGCAACCTCAACGCCCGGTCCGGTGTTCTGGTAACGATGGGTCCAATAATGACGAAACCTGACCTCACCACGACCGCCAGCGACCTGGCGACCGATCTGGATGGCGCCTTTGCTGGATACGTCCGGGCGACCGCCGACGGCATATTCAGCGGCTCCCTCCGCATGCTTGGTGACCGGGGCGATGCCGAAGACGTCATGCAGGAAACATACGCCAGGGCCTACGCAGCACTCCAGGGTTATTCGCCTGCTCGAATCAAGGCACTAAAGGTGCGCGGCTGGACGTGGACAATCGCAGCAAATCTTTGCCGGAACCGCTTGCGTTCCCGCGCCCGCAAACCAAAGACATCGTTGGAGGGATTCGATGTCGCCGGGACGGGTGCCGACACCGAGGAACAAGCTTTGTCCCAGATAGGGATGACCCTCCAGGAAGCGCTGCTCGACCTCCCCTTTCCCCAACGTGCCGGGGTAGTAATGCGGCATGTGCTCGACCTGACATATGAAGACGTATCCGTCGCTCTCGACCGTCCGATTGGAACAGTCAAGGCCGACATACACCGTGGACTCGCTCGACTGCGTCAGGCATATCCCGAGGAGGCAATCTGATGACCGATCGAATGATCGCCGATCTAGAACAACTGGCGACCACAGCACCAGAGCTGGCCATCAACGCCGCCATCGCGGTGTCGGGAGCCGCCGATGGATACGTCACCAGGCCAAGCGCTGTCGGCACGCTCTACATATCGTTCAGTAGGCACGGGATCTCCTCCGTCGAGCTCGCAGATTCTCCACAGGATTTCGAGGAGAAGTTTGCACTTCTCTATGGACGCCCAGCACTCCCCGTCGACCGTATCCCCCGAGTGATTGAGCGCCACCTCGACGATGCGATCGCAAGAGGCAAGCCGGGCCGGCTTCCGCTCGACTTCGGCGGCCTGACCGCGTTCCAGCAATCCGTCCTCGAGAAGGCCGCCGAGATTCCCACCGGAGAGGTTCGACCATACGGTTGGATCGCCAAGGAGATCGGAAAGCCCGGGGCAGTACGCGCCGTGGGATCCGCTCTGGCGAAGAATCCGATCCCGGTCGTTGTTCCCTGCCACCGCGTCGTTCGGTCTGATGGGCAGCTTGGCAACTACTCACTCGGCGACCCACACAACAAGCGGGTGCTCCTCGAAGCTGAGGGGCTCGACCTCAATACATACGAGTCTCTGGCCGACCGTGGCATCCGCTTCACCGGGTCAGACACAACCAAGATCTTCTGCAACCCGAGCTGCGGTCCAGCCGTGCGGACCACGGATGAGCACCGGGTCGAGTTTCGCTCCGAGTCCGAGGCCCGAGATCGCGGCTACCGGCCTTGCAAGGTCTGCCGACCGGTGAGCGTCGCTGCCTGAACGCGGCAGCAACAGTTCGGCCTTCAGCCGGGGCCAAATTGTGCCGAAATCTCAGTGGGAATGGTCATCTTCACACGCACCCCCGACAGTGGACGGGCCGTTGAGTCGCGGGACTCGACGGTTGATTCCATTTGGCGCGAGCTGAATCGATTCGCTCTGCGATTGGGAGCTGCAGCGGGATTTGCGGCTGCAATCGGATACTTCGCGCTCTACGGCGTCACCCGCTACCCCACTTTCCTCCTCGCCGGGGTCCTCGGCGTCATCGTCGGGCTCTCGGCTCTCTACAGCATCCGCAGCCAAGCCACCGACATCGAACTACTCATTCTCACGGCAGCGTTGGCCGTGCTCTCGGCAACCTCGATCGCGCCTTCGATCGTCCGCGGCGGCCTCTGGGCTGCCTTGGCGGTCCTCACGATGATCGGGGCACTGCTTCTTCCCGAGCGCAAACAACTCCGGTTTATCTCTTCGATGGGTGTTCTCATGGTCAGCCAGCTGGTTTGGCCGCTCCTCGGCTACGCCACATTCGTCGACTCGATTTCGAACCTTGTCATCTCAACAACCTGTGCAGGGGCCGGAATCGCCGTCGTCCGCATCACCACGAACGCCCTCACCCAGAGTGAGCAGGCTCGAATCGATCTATTCCGAGGGATTCCGGTCGGACTCTTCCGATGTACTCCCGAAGGGGAGCTGATCGATTCCAATCCCGCGTTGGCCGAAATGCTCGGTTACGACGACCCGCGAGAACTGATCGGACTTCACATCGCCAAGCTCCACGAGGATCCGAACGACTGGGACGTTCTCGCTCAATTACTCGACGAGAGTCGGGCACCACACCGCTTCGCCCACCGAATGCTGCGACGGCATGGAACCGCACTTTGGGTTCGCGGATTCACCCAGGCCGTTCGCGACGTCAACGGGACCATCCTCTACCACGAGGGCTCCATCGAGGACGCGACGCAGCGCGAGGAGGCAGTAGAGATCTCTCGGGTTCATGCCGAGCGATTCAAAAACGTCTTCGAGAGAGCACCTCTCGCTCTCTGGGAGGAGAATTTCTCCAAGGCGGGGCGACGAATCGAGCAACTGAGGGCATCCGGGATAACTGACTTGGCCCAGCACCTCAGAGATGATCCCGACGAGGTCACACGATTGGTTTCGCTCGTCCAATTCATCGACGTCAACCCCGCCGGCATCGCCCTGGTCGGAGCCAAGTCGAAAGAGGCGGCGCTCGCAGCCGCCGTCCCCGAGACCGCTCAGGCCGCGTTCGGCGCGGGTTTCGTGGCTCAATTCGTAGCGATCTGGGAGGACCGAGACGAGTCGACAATCGAGATCGCCGGAACCACCGCAGAGGGCGAGACCACGGAGCTTTCACTGGCATGGGGTGCAGGGCGACATCAGGATGGGACACTCGACCTCAGCCGCGTCATTGTTGCGATTCAGGACATCGCCGTGACCAAGGAGGCGGAGCGAACACTGGTGGAGCTGGTGGAAACGAAGGACGAGCTGATAGCCACGGTGTCTCATGAGCTGCGTACGCCGATCACGGTCATCCTCGGGATATCCAGCGAACTGCGTGACAACCACGCGTCGTTCTCATACGACGAGATCGCCGAGTTCATTTCCATGATCGCCGATCAGAGCCGGGAGCTCTCCAATATCGTCGAGGACCTCCTCGTCGCAGCCCGCTCCGAAGCCGGGACACTCCTGGTCAGGCCCGAAACCGTCAACATCGGGGAAGAAGTCACGCACATCCTGTCCACCGAACCCGGCGCACCCGAAGTGGTGATCGCCGAGCCGGTTGCAGCTTGGGCAGATCCGCTTCGCGTCCGCCAGATATTGCGCAATCTGTTTTCCAACGCCGAGCGATACGGCGGGAGCCGCGTCTCGGTGGAGGCGGAAACTGTGGGCGAAAGAACGCTGGTTCGAGTGCGCGACAACGGCATCGGAATTCCCCGGTCTGAGCGGGAGTCGATCTTCGAGCCATACCAGCGCTCAACGGGTGACGCCGCGCTCCCCGGATCCTTGGGTCTCGGCCTTCCGGTCAGCCGAAGCTTGGCGCGGCTCATGGGCGGTGACCTCATCTACATCCACGACGGCTCCAGCGTCTTCGAACTCGACCTTCCGGCTACCGACAGCGAGGCTGCCTAGTCCTCTTCGGGCACCGAGTCAGAATCCGAATCGTCTTCGTCGGTTAGCTGCGAAGCCACAACGTCGTGGCGCTCCAAGTAAGTCGACACGAAGGCCTGCACCGTTGCAGCGGTGGGCAGCGCCATCAGAGCCCCCGGCACACCGAGCAGCGTCGCTCCGGCGATCGCCGACCCGAACGAAACAGCAGGATGCAGAGCCATTGTCTTTTCGGTGATCTTTGGTGCCAGCAGGTAGTTCTCGATCTGCTGGTAGATGACGATATAGACAACAACCGCGATCGCTCGCGTCGGGCTCTCCAGGAGGGCGATCAACAGCGGAAGCGCCCCACCGATATAGGTGCCGACCACCGGGACGAATTGGGACAGCAGACCCATCCACAGACCCAACGCCAGGGCAAACGGTATGCCAATAATCGAAAACACCGCCCAGCCGATTGCAGCAGAGAAGCCGGTCAGCAGCGCCCTGGAATAGAAGTAACCGCCTGTCTTGTCGATCGCGATCTCCCAAGCCCGCAGCACTTCTCGCTGACGTTCGGGCGGGAGCACGGAACACACGGTCCGTCGGAACTTGGGGCCCTCTGCGGTCATGTAGAACGTGAACAAGCCGATCGTCAGCATTTGGAACACGGTGTTGAGCAAGGCCTGGCCAACGCCGAATACGCTCCCGGCGACATCGGCGGCGACCCCCTGCAGATTCGTGTCAAAGCCGGTCAGGGCCTCGGTGGCGCGCTCCGGAGAAAGTTCAATGCCAAACCTTTCAGCGAACACCGCAATGTCTTCCATGTAGCCCGGCACTTTCTCGATGAAGCGGACCGTCTGATCGACCACCAACGGCACCATGAGACCCACGAACATGCTCGCCGCAACCAGAACGACCAGAAACATGAACCCGGTCGCCCAGCCACGCCTCCAACCCTTGGAATGAAGAAACTTCACACCCGGTTCGAGCGCGATCGAGAGGAAGAGGCTGAGCAGGAGGATGATGAGAAGGCTGCGCAGTCGCTGGGTGACGTTGTAGATGGCCCAGAGCCCGACGATCGTTCCAACGATCACCGCCAGAAGGCGGTAGATCCAAGGCGGCATCCCAGGACGTGGCGTGGCTGCGGTCACGTCACGAGGCTACAGCCGGCGAGGGGAACGATGCGGAAACGAATAGGCGCGGTAGCGGTGCAACGGCTCGTGTCCCTTCTAACCGGCGAGACCCGCGATCACCTGGACTCCGTCCATCCGGGCGAACACCTCTGGATCGACCCTCACCTTCATTCCCCGAGTCCCGCCGCCGACGATGACTCTGTCGAGCGCCACGACTGCGGAGTCGACATAGATCGGTGGCGGAGAATCCAGACCGAAGGGAGTCACACCACCGATCTCCATACCCGTCACCGCCACCGTCTGTTCGCCCTGGGCAAAAGACAGCTTCCGTACTTCCATCAATGACCTGACTTTGTGATTGACATCGAGTCTGGTTGTGGCGAGAGCGACACACAGACAGAACTGACCGTCCGGTCGTTTCGATGCGATCAGGATCGCGTTCGCCGATTCTTCCAGTGAATACCCGTACTTCTCGCAAAACGCGGCAGTGTCGGCAAACGCCGGATCGATTTCGAAGGCCTCGAAGTCGGCACCCAGCGATTCGAGAT
>CAXMOL010000202.1:0-3699 GCA_964194935.1 uncultured Kiloniellaceae bacterium | reverse complement strand
TGGCCCCGGCGCCCTGTTACGCTCCCGGGCCATGGCAAAGGCAAAACGTCGTCGCATCCGCGCCCGTCGCAAGAAGGCGAACCACGGCCGTCGCCCCAACGCGGGCCGCGGCAAGTAGCCAAAGCGTTTCTCTGTTCGACTCGTGAGGTTGTGGCGCGTCCGCATCAGGTACCTGACTACCACTGTTCCGGGACGAACTAAAGGGCCCCGAAGGGCCCTTTAGTTTCAAGATTCGGTCGTCGACGGGTCTAGTTGTCGCCCATTCCCGGCAGGTCAAGGCCAGCATCCTTCATCGAAGTAAAGGCGCCGTAGGTCACTACAGCCGCAGCGGCGAGACCAACAAACAGGCCGTACTTGACGAAGTTCGTCTCGGTCAGCCAACGCAGCGCAATCAACACCGTCCCTGCTCCGGCCAGGATCGTGGCGAGCTGCTCGGGCTTGAACTTCCCGGCCTCCACGTCACGAGTACCCATTGCCTTGAGCAGGAGAATCACTGCGCCAGCAATGGCGAGAAGCGAGCCGCCCCAGGCGAAGAACTCTGCGTCGAAAGCGTTCAGATTGAAACCGAGCGTGCCGTACCACGGCAAGAACAGGTTGATTACGAGTAGTGCACCACCAACTACGGCCATCTTGGCGCCGTTCGAGAGCTTGCTGAAGTCCATGATCCCCCGATCAGATTGTTTGCCAGCGTTTAGCCGAGCATTGTGGCACGCCTACCGCCAACCCGCCAGATCGGGAACCTAGGTCGTCCGGCGTGGCTAGCCGGTGGGCAGAGCCGCTCGCAGTTCGTTCGCCAAATTCGCTCCCACCAGAGGATCGCCGGCCGCAACGAATAGGACCGTCGCTTCGTCACGCATGATGAGCGCAAAATCGGCACCAGGAGTGAAGGTGGTTCCTGTGGCATTGCTGAATCCCGATCCGACCGCCATCCGCTGCCTGACCGATGCAGCCAGGGAGGTCGCCATTTCGTCGGCATCGCGCGGAGTGTCGCCGACGAAGAGATACGCAAACGCCACATCCGTCCCGTCCCAATAGATGCGGTATTCATCGCCGCCCCACCCGGTAGCAGCGACTATCGCCTCACCCGGCTCGACCCCATCGAGCAGAAGAAGTTGAAGATTCCATTCTCCCCATTGACCCTCCTCGAACATCTCGTAGCCCTCGAGCGCGACATCGGGGAGTGCTGCAGACCGAGGTGGCTGGCGGGTGAGATACGAACCCGGATGGATTATGTGCTCCGAGGTTGTCGGCAACAGGGTGTAGGTCTGATTGACCCCAGAAACTCCTAGGTCAGTGATAAGCCGATCGACGAAAGCGAACCCGGCGTTATATGGCCAGGTGAGGTCCTCAGCAAACCACCCGGGGAGTGAATCCGACACCGTGCTATCCACCGAGAGCGACTCCTGAACTGCCTCGACCTGGTCTGAGGTCGGCATGGTCTGCATGTACACCAGTTGGAAATAGGTTGCATCGCCCTCGGCCAATGCCTGAATCGCCGAGGCTTCCTGATAGCGCTGCTCGTCTATGAGGGAATCCAACTTGGACGCAAAATCGAAGTGTTGATCGGTAAGCGCATGAATCAACTCATGGACGACGATGGTCTTGGCCAAGGGGCTCAGAGCCTCATCGCCCGAGATCACCATCTCGCCGGTGTCATTGTCGTAAAAGCCGCCAACCGCCTCGGCATACAGATCGCTGTAGGACTGAAGCAGGTCGACGGATCCATCGAGCAGCCCGAGTAGCTCATAGAGTCGCTGAGTGATCAGGGTCTCATCCGGATCGAGGTCCTCCTCGATCAGAAGCCGGACCCTGTTCGCCAACTCGCCCGACGACACAATCACGATTTCGGGGTCTTCAAAGAACGTCAAACCGCGCACATCCTCGGCGGCGTCGACCAGCGAGGCGAGTTCATTCTCCAATCCGGCGGCATCCGGCGAATCGTCGCCGCAGGATGACCCCACCAGCACCACCGCCAACAAGACCAGTGAGAATCGGCGCATGTCCTGAGGTTAGGGAGCCCCGAGCGACAGGCGGGCGATTCCGCCGCGCAGTAGGAGGATCGCAATGTTGATCTCAGATGGGAAAAGGGACCTGTGCCGGGTGGCGACGTGGTTCTTTTCCTGTTATTAAACGCCCACGAAGAGGGAGAGTTCTTGGTTGGCGGACGATCGGTCATCGTTTACGGAACGGTGATGGTCACGCGCCTTGTCGGAAACCACACCTTGCACCGCATCGAGGCGACCGGTCCCGGTGGCGGCCACATCGAGTTCGAAGTCACCGCTCGCAAGCGGCACCGCGGTTCTGTCAGAGTTATCTGGGATCTCGATGGCGTCGCCGAACCGCGGTTCACACCCGAGGTGCCGTGGCTGAAAATCGGCATCGCGGCCTTGGTGATTGTCGCCATCGTCGTCGTCGGTTGGCTCATCCTCGCCTGACCATCTCTGCTGCCTGGCGACTTCCTGGCCAGGCCTAACAAAGAGCGCCGAGCGCAGCGAGGCAGTTTGGAGTCATGATTCGAGACCGGGAAAGGCTCGAATCATGACGACCCCCGGTCATTCAGTCGACCCCTAGAATCCCTTTCCCTCGGGGGTGTAGCTCAGCTCGGCAGAGCACTACGTTCGCAACGTAGGGGTCAGGGGTTCAAATCCCCTCACCTCCACCGATATCTGGAAGGGTCGGCACCCGCCGACGCCTAACCGGCGCCGCCAGCCACCTCCACCGAACCTCGCTCCGCTCGATGCTCTCTAGGTAGGTTCAAATCCCCTCACCTCCACCGACACTCATACACAAGAACGGTCGGTGTCAGCCGAACCCTGTTCGGTCTCGGCTGACACCTCCAGCGAACCTCGCTCCGCTCGATGCCCTTTAGGTAGGTTCAAATCCCCTCACCTCCACCGACACTCATACACAAAGAACGAACCCCCGCCGAAGCGGGGGTTCGTCTTGTTCCATTGCAGTAAGAACTAGCTGACTACTACTTCTGCAGATTCCTTTGCGAGCTCGAGCTCACCGATCTTCTCTTCCTTGGTCACCCAGACCAGTCCAAGACCGGTCAGGATCGCCATGCCGCCGATTGCTGCAAACGCAGCAGCAATGGCGAGGCCGATCTGCAGCACCGAATGCGTCACCGCACCGACACCGAGCTCACCGAACAGACCGTGTGCTGTGCCGGTCCACGCCTGGGAGCGAGCCGGGCCCTCGAGCGGGTGGCTGCGGTCGAAGTCGGTCCAGTAGCGACCGTCGACCTCGAACTCGTAAGTGCCGGCAGCGAACACTTCGCCGTTGTACTCGACATCCGCATCGAGGACGATGGTCTGGGTGCCGTGAAGGATGTGGTACCCGACGGTGGCCATCTGATACATCATCTCCGTGGCGGTGTTGACGACCGGATCGTTGGGGTCGAGATCGCCCATGTTGGGCTTGAAGCCCCAGTCCTCGGTAAGGACAGTCATGATCGCGTCCGCACCTTCGGTGGTTCCACGATCGACGAGCTGGCCGTCGTCGTTGTACGAGAGCGTTACGTTCTCAGCAGCGCTAAAGGTCTCGAAGGCCGAGTAGCCATCCTGCACCTTGAGGTAGGCAACACCTGCTGCGATCAGGAAAATGACCCCGACCGCCGACAGGAAGATGCCGACCGACTGCAATCTGTTCCGTTTCATCCGAGATTTCTCCTTGCTCGGTATTGAGATATGAGTGCTT
>CAXMOL010000201.1:0-4999 GCA_964194935.1 uncultured Kiloniellaceae bacterium | reverse complement strand
CTGTTTCATCATGACCTCCTTGTGTCCGGTGATTCCCGTTCGCTCTAAAGACAGGTTCGAAGACCCACGTTCGAGAATTGTTAAGCCGACCTAGGAAGCGCAGGGGGTGTTCCTAAGAGGGGGATAAGGGAAAGAGGAGTCGTCAGTCATCCGTCATCCGTCATCAGTAGGCGATCGAAACTGGGACTGGGCGGATGGCCTCCTCTTCATTCTTCCCCCTCAGGGGGGAGTCCCGATCGAGCAGAGCGAGTGAGGGGAGGGGGGTCATCTACCGCGCCCGGTGAGGGGCGCGACCCCCTCCGGCTCGCCAACGCTCGCCACCTCCCCCTGAGGGGGAGGAATGGACAACGGGTTCCCCCTACTCTTTGCGGCGTGATCCTCTCCGACATCTCGATTCGAGCCGCTTTGGAATTGGGGCGGATTCGGATCGACCCCTTCGATCCGAAGATGGTCCAACCCAGCAGCGTCGATGTCCGGGTGGATCGCTACTTCCTGGTGTTCGAGAATCACCGCTACCCATTCATTGACCCAAAGCAGCCACAACCGGATCTGACAGCCCAGGTCGAAACCGAGGTGGACCAGCCCTTCATGCTCCACCCTGGCGAATTCGTCCTCGGATCGACGCTGGAAGTCGTTGGGCTGGGTGACGACATCGTCGCCCGCCTCGAAGGCAAGTCGTCACTGGGCCGGCTCGGATTGCTCATCCATTCGACCGCTGGCTTCGTCGATCCCGGATTCGAAGGCCACCTGACGCTCGAACTGTCGAACGTGGCAAATCTCCCGATTGCCATCTATCCGGGGATGAAGATCGGGCAGCTCTCTTTCTATGAGCTCACGACCGCGGCCGAGAACCCCTACGGATCCTCCGAGGCCGGATCGAAGTACCACGGCCAACGCGGTCCAACCGCAAGCCGAATCCACGAGGACTTCGAATGAGAAAGTCATCGGTCGTCAGTCGACGGCCATCAGTCAACGGCTCGGAGTCCTGGACCGAAGACTGAGCACTCTTCATATGTACACCACCGAGCCGCGCCGCTCTCATATCCTGGCGTGATGCAGCCGAACGTTGTCACGGTCAGGTCCGATACCGGGGCTCGGCGCCATCCTCTCCTCTTCGTCCACGGCGCCTGGCATGGCGCTTGGTGCTGGGAGCCGTTCCTGGAGTGGTTTGCTGCACGAGGTTGGGACTCGCACGCCATCGATCTGCGCGGCCACGGTGCAAGCAACAACGATCGCTCACTGCGCCGAACCCGGATCAAGCACTACGTCGCTGACGTCGCTGACGTCGTCGAGTCCCTGGAGACAACTCCGATCATCATCGCCCACTCGATGGGCGGACTAGTGGTGCAGCGCTTCCTCGAAAATCGCCAGGTCCCCGGTGCCGTGCTCCTCGCCCCCGTGCCAATCGGTGGGGTGTTGCGGGCAACCCTGCGCACCGCCCGCCGACACCCCATCAAGTTCCTAAAGGCGAACCTGGTTTGGGACTTGAAGCCGCTGATCGAGAAGCGCGAAGTCGCCGCCGATCTGTTCCTCCCGGACGACGCAACGCCCGAGCAGGTCAAATGGATGTGGGACCGACTCCAGGCCGAGTCCTATCCGGCGTACCTGGAAATGCTCTTCTTCGTTCGATCACGACCGCAACTGGTTCATTCACCGATGGCAGTTATCGCAGGCTCCGAGGACCGCATCTTCAGCGTCGCCGAGCACCGCAAGACGGCCAAGGCCTACGGAATCGACCTCGCTGTTATCGAGGGAGCAGCCCACGATCTGATGCTGGGGCCACGCTGGGAACGGGCGGCCGAGGTGATCGCCGCAGCACTCGAATCTCAGTGATACTCCCAATCGGGTAGCGAGCGACGGGCTGTCGAGTATTGCCAGCACCGGCGCGCCACTCAGGTCCGATGCTCCAACTGGATCCCGGCAGCGAGGATCTAGGAGTTGAGCGCCGGGATCACAGTCTCTCCGTAGGCGTCCAAGGTCTGCTGGCGCTCGTCGTGCATCAAGTAGATCGCGAACTGATCGACGCCAATGTCACGCAGTTCCTGCATTCGCTCGATGTGGTGCTCCACCGGACCAAGCACACAGAACCGATCCACTACATCGTCCGGCACAAAGTCTGTGGACGGGTTGCCCGTCTTGCCGTGATGGGCGTAGTCGTAGCCCTGGCGCGCCTCTATGTACTCGGTGAGCGCTGCCGGCACCATCGAATTATCCGACCCGTAACGCTCGACTAGATCGGCCACATGGTTGCCCACCATGCCGCCAAACCAACGCACCTGATCGCGCTGATGCTCGATGTCGTCTCCGACATACGCAGGAGCGGCTACACAGATCGCTATGTCATCGGGGTTCCGGCCCGCCTCGATCGCGGCGTTCTTTACGAACTTGGTCGTCCACTCGACCAGATACGGGTCGGCCAACTGCAGAATGAAGCCATCGCACTTCTGCCCGATCAGGGTCAACGCCTTCGGCCCATAACCGGATCCCCACATCGGTAGGTCATAGCCGTTCTCGATCCACGGAATTGAAAACGTCTGCTCGTTGTATTCGATCTCATCGCCTCTTACCAGCGCTTTGATGGCATCCATCGAGGCGTCCATAGTCGCCAGCGTCTTCGGCTTCAGGCCGATGTAGCGCAAGGCCGAGTCGCCCCGACCCATCCCGCAGACGGTCCGGCCACCGGACATCTCATTGAGCGTGGCAAAGAGGGATGCAGTGACGGTCCAATCCCTGGTCCCCGGATTCGTCACCATCGGCCCGATGATCATGTTCTCGGTCTCGGCCAGCATCCGGCTGAAGATGACAAACGGCTCCTGCCAAAGCACATGGGAGTCGAATGCCCATCCGTAGGTAAAGCCGTTTTGCTCGGCGCTCTTGGTCAGTTCGACGACGGCTGAGGCCGGCGGGTCTGTCTGAAATACAACCCCGAAATCCATGAGTGGCCCCTCTCGACGCAACGGCAAGAACCCATAGGTTTAGCAAACCGACCGGACTAGCGGTGCAGCGCTTCCTCGAAAACTTCCTTTTTCGATCACGACCGCAACTGGTTCATTCACCGATGGCAGTCATTGCCGGGTCCGAGGACCGCATCTTCAGCGTCGCCGAGCACCGCAAGACGGCCAAGGCCTACGGAGTCGACCTCGCTGTCATCGAGGGAGCAGCCCACGATCTGATGCTGGGGCCACGCTGAGAACGGGCAGCCGAGGTGATCGCCGCAGCACTCGAATCACGGTGATTGACTCGCTCGAGCCTTGATCAACTGGGGATTGCCTATCTGGCACAGATTTGCTATAGTTGTCCTATAACAATGTTAATTCGATTCGAACCCACCAATACTGCTCCGCTCTACCACCAGATAGCTTCTGCCGTGAGACGGGCGATTCGAGACGGCGATATCTCCGAAGGAGATCGTCTCCCCGCCACACGCGATCTGGCGACATCATTGGGCGTAAACATGCACACCGTCGTTCGCGCCTACGGAATCCTTCGCGACGAAGGACTCCTCGAGATGCGCCGTGGTCGCGGCGCAACGGTCGCCGCCGGTGGAACAGCGACGGCAGGTGTAACTCATCTCGTCAAGGAGCTGGCCACAGAGGCACACCGCCAAGGATTCGAACTCGACGAACTCACCGACATGATCACCAGGGAGTTCTCCTGACAAGCCGTCTGTTTCATCGCGACGGTGACTACCTCCCCCTGGCCTGAGACTGAAGACCGAAGACCGAACGCTTCTTCGGAAATTGACTAGTCATTTCGCGCTAGTCAGAAACGCCCTTCAGCAAGAGAGGAAAGTCGCCGAAAACTCTATTGCGTCCAGCGGAACGCGCCCAACAAGCAGCTAGGGATCAGAGCGAGAACGCGGCATGACTATCAACCTCCCAGAAGTCGAAGAGCAGGGACGGCCCGATAACGGGTCGTCCCTGCTTGCTGATCCATGGTCCGACGACTGGGCTCTGCCGACCGCCGATCAACTCAAGGCGACCGGCTGGCCCGGAGCCAGACCGGGACTGGTGGTCGATGTCCGCGAAGTCGAGTCTCCGGCGAAACTGACGGTCGTACCCGACCACGATCCGACGGCGGGGGACGCTCCAGAATCGTCGCATCCCGAAGCCCAAGACTCACTCGCCGATTGGGCCGAAGATGACGTCATCACCGAGCCCGACCGGCCCGGCACCAAGCGCCAGCGGAGCCGTAGACATCGTCGTGGCCTGCATGGACTCAGGATCGGCGTCGCCATGATTGCCACGGCCTACTGGTACTTCGCAATCGCCACCCTGGCCATCGCCCTGATCATCCCGCTCCCCATGGGTTGGCACTCGACAACGGTCATGAGCAACTCGATGGCACCCGCTCTTTCGCAGGGTGACGTCGTCGCCTTCGCAGAATATGACGGTTCGCTGCTCGACATCGGGACAGTCGTCCAGTTCGAAGACGCGGTCCGTGAGGACTCCACCATCACCCATCGCATCATCGGGATCAACCCCGACGGCACCTACCAGACCAAGGGTGACGCCAATCGGGGACCCGACAGCGGAAAGTTGGCGGCGAGTTCGATCACCGGAGTGCGCCGCATGGTCTCCCCGTACGCCGGGCTTCCCCACTTCTGGCTGGCTACGGGTCAGTACTTGTGGCTGATCGGTTGGATCCTTGCCACCATGGCGGCGGCCGCAGTAATGACTCCGCATTTCGAAGGCGTCAGCCCCAAGGCGCGGCTGGCCCCGAAGGCCAAGAAGTGGTTCGCCCGGCTGCGCCCGACTCGGCGCAGCACCGCCCCTGGGTCCGAGGCATAGCCATGCCGAACGGCGCCGCCCCCGACCCCGGCCTCCGGAATTCCGACGCTCCAAATGCGTCGGTCCCCGCCGGCGACGCCAAGCGTCCCCGGGCCACACGAAGGCGGCTGATGACCATCGCCCGAGCGGTGGCGTTGCCCGCGGCCGCCCTGCTCTTCGGCGGAGCGCTCTTTGCGGGATCTCGGCCCGCCTTCTCGACCTTGATCGAC
>CAXMOL010000200.1:0-4141 GCA_964194935.1 uncultured Kiloniellaceae bacterium | reverse complement strand
ATCCACTGCACCATCCCGCCGATGCCGGTGGTTATGAGAGCTACCGCCAGAGCGCCGGTGGCCATCCGGATTGCGGCCGCCGGCCCGGCGGCAACCTTGTCATTGACGAAATGACCCAACTTGGTGCCGAGTACAGCTCCTGCCATTCCAGTCGTTATTGCGGCGATAAAGGTGAGGAATGTCGTCAGCAGGTCACCGATGGTTCGGATAAACCCACCGAGGAACCCGAACGCACCGAGAGGCTCCTCGATGTCGCTGCCGATTTCGAACAGGAAACGCCCGAAGAACCCGATGCTGAACAGAGCGCCGACGACGACCGCGGCGACAACAGACCACCGCAGCGTCCGCTCCGCTGGTGTCACCGGCTCATCGTCGTCCTCGCGCAGGGCGAGGCGCAGGGCCAGCCAACCGGCGATGGCCACCGCGATAGCCAGGCCTAGTTGGGCGAGCGCGTTCGATCCGACATTCGCACTGACGTCCGTCACCCACCGACCGAGTTGCCTGCCGGCGAGGATCCCAATCGGGAGCCCGATGAAGAACAGCGCAACGCTCACCAGGGGAGTTCGAACCGAGCGCATCAGGTTGCGAGCCGACAGGAACGAGAAAGGAATGCCGACGATCGTGCCGAGCGTGGTGGCGACGAATGCCAGCATCACGGTCTCGACCATTTTGTCCCAGGTGTTGGTAGCGGTGTCGCTGAGCGCCCATTGGCCGGTGCGCTCCTTGGTCGTGAAGCGCAGGTGCTGGATCACCTCATCGGGGCGATCCGGGAGTTCGACGGATACCTCCCATTCGCCGTCCTCGTCGGCTCGGACCTGAGCGAGTTTCAGCGTCACGGCAGAGGGCGGAATGAATGAAAGTGGTCCCCCCTGGTTTGGCTCGAAGTTGTGCCCACGAACCGTGACGTCGGATCCCGGCAGTCCACAGGTCGGGAACATCTCGATGTAGGGACCGTTGGTGTCGCGCGCCGCGGGCTGGAAGCCACCGGGCTGGCATGGAGTCGCCACTTCGACGACGTGGAAAGTTTCGATCTCGTCGAAATCGATGATGTCGGGGCGCGACAGACCGCGGATGATTCGAACCAGCGAAACTTTTCGCTGCTCGTCCTTGATCGGTTCGAGGTCTACATCGGTGCGGTCGAAAGCAAAGGCGTAAGCAACGACGATGATCGAGACCGCCGTGGCGACGGTGAGGAACCTGACAAACGGGTTGCGGGTCTCCTTCTTCTTGGAGGCTGTCTGCACCTAGCCCACCCGCTCTGCTTCCTTGCCGTAGATCTCCTTGAACTTGTCGTCGTCGATCTCCTCAGGAGTTCCCTCGAACATCAGCTTGCCGTCGTTGAGTGCGATCACCCGGTCGGCGTATCGATGTACCAGATCGAGAAAGTGAAGACTGCACATGACGGTCACGCCGTCGTTCTTGTTGATGTCCTCCAGGTACTGCATGATCCCGTGGGCCAATACCGGGTCGAGGCTGGCCACCGGCTCATCTGCCAGGATCATCTGGGGATCCTGCATCAGTGCCCGGGCGATACCGACTCGCTGCTGCTGGCCACCGCTCAACTCATCGGCGCGAGATTGGGCCTTCTCTTCGAGCCCGACTCGTTCCAACTGTGCCCTCGCCTTGGCCATGTCCTTGGCCGGAAACCGGTTGATCAGGCTGAAGACGGGGTTTACGTATCCGAGGCGTCCTGCGAGGACGTTGGTGATCACCTTGGAGCGGCGCACCAGGTTGAAGTGCTGGAAGACCATGCCGATCCGGCGCCGGATTCTTCGTAGTTCTTCCGAGGGGGCGGTGGTGATGTCGATCCCGTCCCAGGTGATGGTGCCTTCAGTGGGTTCGACCAGGCGGTTTATGCACCGCAGCAAGGTGGACTTGCCCGACCCGCTGAGCCCGATGACCGCCAGGAATTGTCCGGTCGGCACCTCGAACGAGACGTCGTCGAGGGCGAGAACCCCTCCGTCGTAGATCTTGGTCAGATGCTCGACCTTGAGCACTGTTCACGCTCCCGTTCGATGACCGGCACCGGGTGGTCTCCTCAGGCCCCCCTTTCTAGCCGATTGAGAAACGACCTGGGTTTTGCTCCATGGTTCGAGTCCTGTTCGGCCTCGAACGCTTCCGCATGGTTGTGCCGCCTGGGGGCGGCGCTCTCTTCGGATTTTGCTCCATCGTTCGAGTCCTGTTCGGCCTCGAACGTTTCCGCATGGTTGTGCCGCCTGGCGGCGGCGTTCTCTTCTACGCGATGGAGGGCGGGACTGGTGTCCCGCCCTCCATCAGTTGCTTGTTCGCTCGGAGACTTAGAGGTCTTCGAGGTCGAAGCCGATTGCTGTGAGCAACGCACGGATCGAGTCGAACTCGGCGTCGCTGGTGTCGGCGACACCGCTCCACGAGTAAGCATCGAACGCCGTTGCAAAGCCCTCGGCATCGTCGGCCGCAAATGCCTTGATGGCATCAACGATCGAAGTCGCCACGTCCGCCGGGAAGTCCGGGCTGAACGACATGGTGTCGTTCGGGATCGGATCCGACAACGCGATGATCTTGACCGTCTGGATGACGTCGGGAGCTTCCTCACGAATATTGCGTCGGGCGTCACGAGGACGCTGATCGGTGCAAAACAGGTCACCGCTATCGGTAAGACCACACGTGTCAATCAGATCAGCCGGGATATCGGCGTCTGCCAGGGTGCCATCCCACAAGGGGGTGCCATCGAGATCGACGATCGGACTGAAGAACGTCGTGCCGAAATCGGCCTCACCGAGGTAAACGGCGCGGGCCGTGGCGCTGTGACCACCAGCCTCGAAGCTCTCACCAGGCGTGACACCGGTGGCGGTGAACATGCCGGTCGGGACCAAGAACCCGGAGGTGGAACCACCATCGGGATATGCCCAGGTCTTGCCGTCGAGATCCTCGAACGATTCGATGTCACTGTCACGCTGAACAATGAACTGCGTCCAGTACTCGGTGTAACCGAACCGCAGCGACTTGAGCGACACCTCGACACCACACAGGTTGCTCGCCAGCACATAAGCCTGTGCCGGGATGAACCCGATGACGTTCTCAGGTGAGGCACACATCGCCTCGACCGTCGCCGCGTACGACGTCGGTACTGCCACTTCGAAGTTCAGACCGGTCGCCGTCGCCAGCGCAGCCGCCAACAACTCGCCACCAGCCACGATCTCCTCTGCGCTCACCGACGGCACATACAGCACCTGAATCGGGAACTCAGCCGAACCAACCGCAGCGGCCGGCGCGGCCGTGAAGTTGACGCTGCCCGCAGGTGCGTCGAACGCCGCGTCGTAGATCGCCTGATAGGTGCCGTCATCGACCATCGCACCCAGCGCGGCGTCCATCTGGCTGAGGAGCTCTTCCCGTGCCGGGTCAACACCAAAGCCGTAGAGCTCGTTGGTGGCGATGACCTCGACCACTTCCAGTCCGGCGCGGTTCGCCGACTCTTCGACAGCTGACGGCTCGTCGAAGATCACACCGTCCACCTGGCCCGCTTCGAGAGCGTTGTAGGTGTCAGGTGCCTCGGGGAATTCGCGAACGTCCACGCCCTGGGGACCCAGGTTCTCAGCGGCCCAATCGGCACCGGTGGTGCCTGTCTGGACGGCAACCGAGTGACCGGCACCAAGGGAGGCAGTGCTGCGCAGGCCAGGGGTGATGTCAGTGTTGACTGTCAGCGCCTGTTGCGCGTTGTAGTACGGCGTAGTGAAGTTCACCTGCTGAGCGCGCTCCGGTGTGATCGTCGTCGCAGATGCGACAACATCGAACTGACCGGTGGCCAACTGGGTGAAGATTGTGTCGAAATCGGTGTCTACCCACTCGGCGGTTAGGCCGAGGCGGCTTGCGATCTCGTTGATGAGTTCCGCGTCAAAACCGATCACATTGCCCGCGTCATCGAAGTCTTCGAATGGCGGGAATGGAATGTCGGAACCGACCGTCAGCACACCGTCGGTCTTTGTGAGACTTTCGGCTGCAACGGTGGTAGCTGTGGTGACGCCTGTCGTACCTTCGGTCGTATCTGCATCGTCATCTCCGCATGCAGCTACTACGAGGGCAAAGACAATGACGAGCCACAGCAGCCTGCGTGCACGCATATCCCTTACTCCTATGTTGGTTGATAGTGCGCGGTTTCCCCGCG
>CAXMOL010000199.1:0-5627 GCA_964194935.1 uncultured Kiloniellaceae bacterium | reverse complement strand
GTTCGCCTTCTTGCGACGGGCGCGGATGCGACGACGTTTTGCCTTTGCCATGGCCCGGGAGCGTAACAGGGCGCCGGGGCCACGCCGGCCGACCGCAGTGCGGCTGACCGTTGCGGACTGGCGTTCGCCCCTGTTGTTGCTGCTCAGGTCGCGGCTAGATCGGTTGTGGGGCCTATCGCCGTGCCCGGGTCCGTTCGGCGTGCTGCTGAAGGCTCGTAGTGTCCATGGATTCGGTCTGCGATCGATGGTGGGTTTCGTAGCGTTGGACGAGCGCGGAGTCGTGATCCGGGCCGGTGTGCTGCGGCCACGTCGGGTGGTCATATGTCGAACTGCCGTTTGGTTTGCCGAGTTCCCATGTGATGTTGGTCGGCCACGGCTGGGATCCGAGGCGTTGCTGGATAGGCTCGGCCCATGGCCGGCACACTGATCCTTTGCGCGGGGCCGATAGGAAACCTCTCCGACGCGCCTCCTCGCCTCGGGGAGGCATTGGCGTCGGCCTCTGTCGTCTATGCGGAGGACACCCGCAGAGCCCGAACCCTGCTCCAACACCTCGGAGTCGATAGGCCGATTCGCTCGTTCTTCGTCGGTAATGAGCACGAGCGGGCGATCGAGATGCAGGATCGTTTAGCCGAAGGGGCCACCATCGCCCTTCTCACCGACGCCGGTACTCCGGGGGTGGCGGATCCGGGGGTCACGGCCGTTCGGGCGGCGATTGAGGCAGGCGCCGGGGTCACGGGGATACCCGGACCGAGTGCGGTGACGCTGGCTATTGCAGTCAGCGGAGAATCAGGCGACAGATTCGTGTTCGAGGGTTTTCTCCCCCGCAAGGGTGGAGCCAGGCAAATCCGCATCGAGTCAGTTGTCGGTGATGAGCGGACCACAGTTCTGTTCTGCGCTCCCAGCCGGTTGGGGGCCGACCTGTCCGACCTGGCGACCCTTGCGCCGGAGCGCTCATGCGTGGTGTGTCGAGAGATGACCAAGATGTATGAGGAGGTGTGGAGGGGAACTCTTGCCGAAGCAGCCCGCTATTGGTCGGAGCGCTCCGTAAAGGGAGAGGTGACGGTGGTAATCGGCGGGGGAACGGTGCCCGAGCCGAGCCTCGAAGTTGCCATTGAACTTGCCCGGACTGCGATTGCTGATGGTGAGCGTGCCTCAGCCGCGGCACGGCGTGTGGCAAAGGAGACCGGCGTTAACCGGCGTGCCCTCTACGAGGCTCTCATCGACCGTTGATCAGTCGCGGCTCCGCCGGAGTCGCTCGACGACATACTCACCGGGGTGCA
The DNA here is from genome assembly GCA_964194935.1 of uncultured Kiloniellaceae bacterium. Lineage (GTDB taxonomy): Bacteria > Actinomycetota > Acidimicrobiia > Spongiisociales > UBA11373 > JACZWZ01. The sequence continues at coordinate 4,347 of CAXMOL010000199.1, read as the reverse complement.
GTGCGACAGTACGTCCGCCGATGCTGACAGACTCGCTCGAGCTGAGGTTGAACTGGTGGACGATGGTGGGGATGCGGGGTCGAATCTCCACGTGATCACCATCCAAGACGATCTCAAGCTCGTCGCCCTCGCGTATTCCCAACACCCGCCTCATCTCAGCCGGTACGACGATCCGCCCCAGGTCGTCGATCTTGCGCACAATGCCAGTCATCTCAGTCCTTCTCGTCGTCGCCTCAATCCAGTGTAAGGGCGAGATAGCGAAGGCCAAGCACACCCCCACCAGTGTCGTGAGTGCGTTTCGTGGCCGCGATTGGCGTCATCCGGGTTGATGGTCCCGAGAATGGCCACCGCTACTCTGCCAAAGGCGATGCGTTTTCTCACCACCCCGATCTACTACATCAACGACGCGCCCCATATCGGGACCGCCTACACCACGGTTACAGCCGATGCGTTGGCTCGTTGGAATCGATTGTGCGGCGAGGAAACGATCTTTCTCACCGGTACCGACGAGCACGGTCTGAAGATCCAACAGACCGCCGAGAAGAACAACGTCACTCCAATCGAGTGGGCGGATGGCATCGCCAAACAGTTCCAGGATGCCTGGCAATTCCTCGACATCTCATACGACGATTTCATCAGAACCACCGAACAACGGCACTACTTGGCCGTCGCCGAGTTCCTGCAGCGCTGCTTCGACCGGGGGGACATCTACCTGGGGCACTACGAGGGCCTGTACTCCGTCGCCGACGAGGCGTATGTGACTCCTGAAGAGGTGCCCGAATTGGAGCGCCAAGGTCGCAAGGTGATCGAGATGAGCGAGGAGAACTACTTCTTCAGACTCAGTGCCTACGAACAGCCGCTACTCGACTGGTACGAAGCCAACCCCGATGCCGTGCAACCAGCCTTTCGGCGCAATGAGGCACTCGGGATCATCAAGCAGGGATTGAACGATTTCTCGATTAGTCGCACCTCGATTGATTGGGGAATTCCGCTGCCGTGGGACGAATCGCATGTGGCATACGTGTGGTTCGACGCTCTCATCAACTACGTGACGGCCGCCGGCTTCCCCGGTGACGAGGAGCGCTTCGGAGAGTTGTGGCCGGGTACCCACATGATCGGCAAGGACATTCTCCGGTTCCATTGCGTGTATTGGCCGGCGATGCTCATGAGTGCCGGTCTGGAACCACCGGAGAATGTGTTCGTCCACGGGTATCTCCTCATCGGAGGGGAGAAGATGTCGAAGACGTCGCTGAATCAGATAGCCCCCTCGGACCTGGTGGCCGATTTCGGAGTGGACGGCTATCGGTACCACTTCTTGCGAGATCCAACGTTCGGGCACGACAGTGACTTTTCCTACGAAGGGATGGTCGCCCGCTACAACGCCGATCTTGCCAACAATCTCGGCAATCTCCTGTCGCGAGTTGCCACGGTTGTCGCCAGCAAGTGTGGCGGCATTGGCCCTGCTCCAGATCCCGACAGTGCGTTGGCGGCGGTGGCGGAAACGTCGCTGGCGGCGGCGACGGCAGCATGGGCCCGGGTGGCTCCTTCAGTGGCGCTCGAAGAAACCTGGAAGCTGATCGGCGCAGCCAATTCCCATCTCGAACAGAACGAGCCCTGGAAGATGGAACCCGGAGCGGATCTGGATCGGATCATGGGCGATGCGCTCGAGGCACTCCGAATCGTTGCCCTTCTGGCCTTCCCGGCAATGCCGACCACTTCGGCTGCGATTTGGGAACGCATCGGTCTCGACGAGACACCGGGTGACGCCAGATTGCCAGCCGCAGCTGCCTGGGGGCTCTACCCGGGCGGCCTACCGGTCGTAAAGGGTGACGCTCTGTTTCCCCGGATCAAGGCGTGACCACCTGGGTCGACTCCCACTGCCACCTCCACATGGCCGAGCGCGATCCGGCAGATTTGATCGAGCGGGCGCGCCTGGCTGGGGTGAAGTGGATGGTGTGTCCTGGCACCGATGTCGCCGGATCGGAGGCGTCAGCTGTGCTGGCCGCGGCTCATCCAGGGGTGGTGTTGGCTACGGCAGGGCTCCATCCCCACGATGCGTCAGAGTGGTCCGACCAGCGAGATCGGATTGAGTCGTTGGCGGCGAGTGCATCGGCGGTGGGCGAGTGTGGTCTCGACTTCTACCGCAATCTCTCGCCGCCCGATGTCCAACGCGAGGCGTTTCGCGATCAGCTTGCTCTGGCGCGTGACCTCGACAAGCCGGTAATCGTCCACTGCCGGGATGCGTTCACCGAGGTATATGAAGACATCGAGCAGTCCGGTCATCATCGGGTGGTGCTCCATTGCTGGACCGGCGGTCCCAAGTGGACGCGACGGTTTGACGACCTCGGCGTGACCTTCTCGTTTGCCGGTCCGGTGACGTTTGAGGGCGGAGACACGGTTCGCTTGGCTGCAGCCGTTGTGCCCCGCGACCGCACGATCGTTGAAACCGATACCCCGTACCTGACCCCGCCTCCGGATCGGAAGTCGCCGAACGAGCCCGCCAATGTGGTTCGTGTTGGGGCTGCCCTGGCCGAGGTGTGGGACACGACGGTCGCCGAGGTGGCCAGGCTGACCACTGCTGAGGCGACCAGGGTCTTTCGTGGCTGAGCCGCTCGGCCGAGCCGAGACAGCGGCTCTGTTGGAACGCCACGGGGTGAGGCTGCGCAAGTCGCTGGGACAGCACTTTCTGGCAGAACCGAACGTGGTTCGCAAGATCGTGGCTGTTGCTGGTGTTCACGCCGGGTCGCGGGTGCTCGAAATAGGAGCCGGAGCCGGAACCCTCACAAGAGCGTTGGCGGATGCCGGTGCTGAGGTGATCGCCTATGAGATCGACGAGGGTCTGCGCCCGGTTCTGGACGAGACGGTGGGTGATCGTGCCGATGTGAGATTCGCCGATGCGGGGGCGATCGATTTCAGCCGCGAACTTCAGGGCGACGGCTGGTCGCTCGTAGCCAACCTGCCCTACAACGTGGGGACGCCGCTAGTGCTCGATGTGCTGCGGCATGTGCCGGCCATCGAGCGAATCGTCGTGATGCTGCAACGTGAGGCGATCCAGCGCTTTGCGGCGGGTCCGGGGTCGCGCCAATACGGGGTTCCCTCGGTAGTGGTTGCTTTGCATGGGACGATCGAGGTTGCGCTGCGGGTCTCGCCCCACTTGTTCGTGCCGCGTCCCAAGGTGGAATCCTCGGTGGCGGTTATACAGCGACATAACCCTGATCCGCTCGCCGAACGTGCCATTGAGATCGCCGGTGTTGCCTTTGGGCAGCGTCGCAAGATGATCCGCTCGTCGCTGCGAGGGACGATTCCGGCAGAGACCATAGAGAAGGCCGGCATCGTCCCCACGATGCGTGCTGAGGATCTGTCGCCTGCGGACTACCTCCTATTGGCAGCGGCGTCGTGAACGGGCGCGCCTTTGCAAAGGTGAATCTGAGCCTCCGGGTTGGTGCCCTTGGTGACGATGGCCTGCACCGGATCTTGTCATTGGCCCAATCCGTTGATTGGGCGGATCAGATGACGCTCAGCCTGGCCGACGATCGGGATCGTTTCTCGATTCGGGGTGCAGATCTGGCGGCCGACGATGACAATCTGGCGTGGCGGGCGGTGTCGCAGATGCGCGCCGGGTCGCAACCCGCGATCGACCTCGAACTCGACAAGTCGATTGCGGTCGCCGCCGGACTTGGTGGCGGGAGTGCAGATGCCGCACTCGGCCTGGCTCTAGGAGCCGAACTGTTCGGGCGTACCCCCGGCGACGCCATTGCCGCTGCAGCTGATCTTGGTGCTGATGTCGCGTTCTGCTTGGCCGGGGGCACGGCGCTTTTGGAGGGAACCGGAGACCAGGTGAATCGTTTGCCGGACGCAGCCGACTTTGCAGTCGCCATCATCGTGCCTCCCTTCGAGCTGGCCACCCCGGCCGTGTATCGCCGCTGGGATGAACTCGAAGGACCCGCCGGTCCCGAAATCGCGGCCCGGCATCTTCCGTCATCGTTGCGAGAACATGCTCCTCTGATCAATGATCTTCAGCCGGCTGCTGTCGACCTCGTGCCCGAGTTGGCGGACTGGATCAGCGATACCGCTTCTACTTGGGGCCAGCCGGTGGCGATGTCGGGAAGCGGCCCATCGCTCTTCTCGCTCTTTGGTACGGTTGATGAGGCGGCCGAAGCGGTGGCGGCGCTAGATGGGGTACGAGCCAGCGCGGCCACCCGCCCCGTGCCGGTCGGATGGGAAATGGGACCCGGCGGTACACTCCCGCCACCACCTTGGGGGGTGGTGTAACCGGCAGCACACGGGGTTTTGGTCCCCGGAGTACGGGTTCGAGTCCTGTCCCCCCAGCCAATCGTCCAGGAGATC
>CAXMOL010000198.1:0-19699 GCA_964194935.1 uncultured Kiloniellaceae bacterium | reverse complement strand
CCGGAGATGTGATCGATGGTGCGCGACATATCGGCGACAAGGTTCGGATTCCGATATGAGTTGCACAACACCAGCGGTCCAATCTCGACCCGCGAGGTCGCCTCGGCCCAGGAAGCGAGCTGGGTCAGGCACTCGAAGTGCTCCCCATCTGGATCACCAGACAGCGGATAGAAGTGATCCCAGTTGAAGACAACATCGGCGCCTCGCTCTTCGGCTTCCAGGGCAGCAGCTCGCATCCTCGCAAATGAGGCATGTTGTGGCTGAACGGTGAAGCCGATCCGGATCGGGTGGCTCATGGCTCTCCCTGAGTGGCGAAAGGGTGACGGTAGACGGCGAACGAGTCCTAGTCCGCGGAAGCCATCAGTCGTTCGGCAAACACGCGACGTGATGCCGGTTTGGCAAACACGGTGATCACGTCACCGGCCTCCAGGACGGTCGATCCGTCGGGAATGAGGACCTCGGCGGAGCGTCGCACCGACACCACGGTGCATCCACTGGGAATAGCGATCTCTCGAATCGGTCGACCATCGGCGACCGATTCGGCGGGGATTTCAAGATCGAAGAAACGCGCCTGATCATCGCCTACGACCATCTCCAACTCGGCCGTGTCATCGGCGTGCATCCGCGCCAAAAGCTGATCGTGCAGCCCGTGGCGCGCAAAGACGGTCAGCACATCACCCGCCGTCAGCCGTGTGTTGCCATCGGGGACAACCACCTGAGTCCCCCGCCGCACCGAGACCACCGTCACCCCGCCGGGGAGCGGGATCTCCTTCAGTAGCCGGTCATCCGCAACAGAGCCGGCCGTCACCTCCACGTCGTGGAAGTCGGTTCCGGGGGCGACGCGAGCCTGCAACCGGGAACGGTCGAGGTCGTGGTGCACCTCCTGGCCCAATGCCCGGTGATAGGCAGTCACGGCATCCTCACGGCGAAACACAGCAACGAGTGCGGTCGGATCTTCTTCGGATACGATCGGTACCCGCCCTATTCCAAGAGAAGCCATTCGCTCCAAGACAACCGATACGGGCGTCGATGGCGATGCAGTGACGGGCCGCGGAGTCATCGCATCCGCCACCCGAACCGCGTCCGTTGCTCCCCCGGCTCGCAAGATGTCGGTGACCGTGATGACCCCGACCAGCCCGGCGGCGGCGTCGACAACCGGAAGGCCGTGCATGCGGGTCTCGTCGAATATCAGTTGCACCTGATCGAGGCTCATCGCTGGAGACACTGTCTCGGGCGACAGCGACGCAACATCGCCCACCAGGACGGTGTCGAGCAGGTCCACCTCACTGCGACGGGATACCTTGATTCCACGCCGGGCCAGCGCCATCGAGTACACGCTATGGGGGTGAACCCGATCTCCAAGGATGGTGGCGAGAGAAGTCGCCAGCATGAGCGGCAGCACCAATCCGTAATCCTGGGTGATCTCGAACACAATGAGAATCGACGTCAGGGGGGCTCTGGCGATCGCCGCAAACGTGGCAGCCATCCCGACCACGGCGAACCCACCCGGCTCGAGTTCGCTAAACGACCAGAAGGGGGCCACGAAGTCAGTAAATGCGGCTCCCAACACGGCGCCGACGAACAGACTCGGCATGAAGGCGCCACCCGAGCCTCCGGACCCGAGCGTGAGTGCGGTGGCAACAAGCTTTGCTCCTCCGATCAACAGCAACGTGCCCCACACGATCGAATCCGTCGAAGCCTGGTTTATCAGATTGCGCACGAAGCCCTGACCGGTGCCCAGGACCTCGGGTTCTATCCAGGCAATCCCGGCAACTGCGATGCCAAACATGAGCGGCCGCATCCAGCGAACCGAGGGCGCCCGCACCGACTCCACACCATCGATGAGCTTTAGAAATAGCCAACCCACCAACGCAGCGAGAACACCCAGCGATGCGTAAAGCAGTAGCTCGCGGGGGTCGCGGACTCGATGCGGGAACGAGCGCAGGATCAGGTCCTGACCCACGATCGACCGCGTTGTAACGGCCGCCGTCACCGAAGCAACAACCACGGCATTGAGGTGTCGAATGGCAAAGTTGCCGAGGATTACCTCCATCGCAAACAGCATCCCGGCGATAGGCGCATTGAAAGACGCACCAATAGCTGCACCGGCGCCAGCCGCCACCAGGCTGCGCACCCGATCTTCGCCGAGGCCAGTATGTCTGGCGATCGACGAGCCGATGGAACCACCGATCTGGACAATTGGACCTTCCCGACCCGCCGACCCACCCGGGCCCAAGGTCAGCACTGTCGTGAGAATCTTTAGTGGTGCGGCTCTCGTAGGGATATACCCGGAGCGAATAGCCAGTGCCTCAGTAGTTTCCGGTACTCCGTCACCAGCGGTCTCGGGAGCGAAGCGACGGGCAACCCACCAGGCCAAGAGCATGCCGAGGGGTACCGCGATCAAGACCACCACCCGGATGTCGCCCACTCGATCACCGAGCCAGCCAATCCAATCGGCCATTAGCTCGAGAGCAAGGATCAACGCAGCGGCCGCCAGCCCAACAACGAGACCAACGGCGATCGAAAGAGCGAGGAATACCGCCGTACCTCGTTGGCGGATTGGGGCGCCAATACGGTCCCAAATGCGTCGGAGCATGATCCTTGAGGTTATCGCTTCAGGCGCTATCTACCCGCACGGGTAGATCGACCCGCACCGGTAGTAGTGCACGTAGAGGAGCCGGGAACGATCGAGCCCGCGATCGGCGACGCCTTCGATGAGCGTCGGCGCGAGCACCGGATCCACCTGATCCCAGGGGAGGACCGAGATGCGATAGTCATCTTCTGCCAAACAAAGAGTTCCGCTGTCCTGGCACGAAACCGTCTCCCACCCCTCCGAGTGCCAGAATCGAATCAGCCTTCCGGTCAGCGTCGGGCCATCGAGATCTCTGCCCATCAGCAGAACCCCGAAACCGTCGCAAGCTGCATCGGTACAGGTCGCGATCGAATCGACGACCTCCGATTCGGCCAATATCGGAAGCTCCTCGAGGCCGGGTGCCGGCGGGGTGTCGTCAGCCATCACGGCAACGATCGTCCCCAACGCCAGCACCGTGAACAGACTGGCAAACGCAATACTGACCGTGACCATCGAGGGTGGAAGGTTGCGGGCTTCCTCGATCATCTCGCGAGAGGCCCCGGAGAATGCTCCACAGAGCCAGCAGCGGAACCTACGACGCAGCGACGTCGCACGGAAGTCAAGCGCAAGGGCGCTCGAGTGTTGATGGACCGCGCTTCATACATCGAAGAGAACGACATGCTGCGACCAGCAGACCCCTAGACGAGCTCGACGATCGCCATCTCGGCGCCATCACCGCGACGGGGACCAAGACGAAGGATTCGCGTGTAACCACCGGGGCGTTCGGTGTACCGGGGGGCAACCTCATCGAATAGACGAGTCACGACTTCGGTGTCCTGGATGTCCTTGAGAAGCATGCGGCGATCGTGTAGCGAGCCACGACGAGCCTTGGTGATCATCTTCTCGGCGTACGGCCGAAGCATCTTGGCTTTCGCCACCGTGGTGGTGACGCGCTCATCCCAGAACAACTCCTTAGCGAGGTTGCTGAGGATCGCCTTCTGATGGCTGGGGCTCCCGCCGAGGCGGGGACCTCTCTTCGGCCTGGGCATTAGGCGGGGACTTCCTCGTCGGAGGCAGCACGCAGAGAAAGGCCCAACTCATCGAGCTTGGCCGTGACTTCGTCGAGACTCTTCTGGCCGAAGTTCGTGATGTTGAGCAGCTCATCGGGTGTCTGCGTGACCAGCTCTCCAACCGTCTGGATCTGGGCCCGACGCAGGCAGTTGCGGGGACGCTCCGACAGGTCCAACGCCTCGATCGGCAATTCGAGATCAGGAGACGCCGATTCGGTGGTGACGATGTCACCCAATTCGAGTCCTGCGTACTCGCCTACGTCGGCGAACAACCCCATGATCTCGTTGAGCGTCTTGCCCGCCGAAGAGATGGCCTCACTCGGCGTGACCGATCCGTCGGTGTGGATATCCATGATGAGCTTGTCGAAGTTCGTCATCTGGCCAACCTGAGTGCTCTCGACGACGTACGCAACCTTGCGCACCGGCGAGAAGATGCTGTCGATCGGGATAACCCCGATCCCTTCACCCTTGTTGTTCTTGTCAGCGGTGCGATAGCCGACACCGCGCTCGGCGACCATCTCGACCTCGAGCTTCCCGGAGGCCGAGAGCGATGCGATGTGGTGACCCTTGTTGATGACCTCAACATCGGCGGGGAGCTTGAAGTCACCAGCGGTCACAACGGATTTGCCCTTCGCAGAGAGATAGAGCGTCTGCGGCTCATCGACCTCGAAGCGAAGGACAACTCCCTTGAGGTTCAAGATGATGTCCACCACATCTTCGATGACCCCTGAGATCGTCGAGAATTCGTGCTGCACACCCTCGATCCGCAGGCTCGTAATGGCGGCACCCGGGATGCGCGACAACAGTGTGCGGCGCAAGGTGTTGCCGAGGGTGTAGCCAAATCCCGGCTCGAGCGGTTCAATGATGAACCGGCTGCGAGTGTCCGATACTGGATCTTCGTTTATTTGCGGACGCTGGACGATAAGCACAATTAGTCCCCTTACTTCGAGTAGAGCTCGACGATCAGCGTCTCCTGAACCTGGGTGTCTATTTGCGCCCGGTTCGGGAGGTCTGTGATGGCGATTTTGCGAGCGTCGGCGTCCACATCCAACCATTCGACCTCGGCTCTGGTGCCTGAGGTATCGATGGCGAGCTGGACGACGAGCATCTCCTTACTGCGATCTTTGAGAACAACGACGTCACCAGGGCGCACCCGGTAGGACGGCACGGTCACTCGTTTGTCATTCACCCGGAAATGCCCATGAGAGACGAGCTGCCTCGCCTGTGACCGGGATCCGGCGAACTTGGCACGGTAAACGACGTTGTCGAGGCGGCTTTCCAGGATTCGGAGCAAGTTTTCGCCCGTCATTCCCTTCTGGCGAGCAGCCTGCTTGTAGTAGCCACGGAATTGCTTTTCCAACACGCCATAGATCCGGCGCGCCTTCTGCTTCTCCCTCAACTGGATGAGGTACTGGGTCTCGCGGATGCGGCCCCTGCCGTGTTCACCCGGCGGATATGGCTTGCGCTCGATAGCGCACTTGGAGGACTCACAACGAGCCCCCTTCAAAAAGAGCTTGGTGCGCTCTCTACGACACAACTTGCATACAGGTCCCGTATACCGAGCCATGGTTCAACCCCTCCGGCGCTTCTTGGGTCGGACACCGTTATGCGGAATCGGCGTGATGTCGCGGATTCCGGTCACTTCCATTCCCATCGTCTGAAGGGTGCGGATGGCGGTTTCCCGTCCCGATCCACTTCCTCGGACGATCACATCGACCTTGCGCATCCCGTGCTCCCCGGCACGTCGCGCTGCTTGCTCGGCCGCCACCTGCGCTGCATATGGCGTGGATTTGCGCGAGCCCTTGAAACCAACGGTGCCACCGGACGTCCACACGAGCGTGTTTCCGTCTTGATCCGTGATGTTGATGATTGTGTTGTTGAAGCTCGCCGTGATGTGGGCCTGCCCATGGAGGACATTCCTCCGCTCACGGCGACGGGTCTTCTTCTTTTCAGCCAACGCGCAAACTCCTCAAAATTCCTAGCCCTTGGGCGCCTTCTTCTTCCCAGCGATCGCCTTACGCGGTCCCTTGCGGGTGCGAGCGTTCGTATGGGTTCGCTGGCCACGTACCGGCAGCCCGCGACGGTGACGGATCCCTTGGTAGGAACCAATCTCGACCTTGCGTTTGATGTTTTGCGAGACCTCGCGCCGCAGGTCACCTTCAACACGGAAGTTCGCCTCGATGAACTGGCGGATCTTCTGCACGTCTTCGTCGGTGAGATCGCGGACCTTGGTGTCCGGATCGATGTCGAGCGACACACAGGCATCCAATGCTCGGCTGTTACCCACACCAAAGATGTAGGTCAGCCCAATCACGACCCGCTTGTCGCGGGGAAGGTCAACTCCTGAAATTCTTGCCATTCGTTACCCCTGGCGCTGCTTGTGGCGAGGATTCGGACAGATGACCCAGACTCGACCATGACGCCGGATGATGCGACACTTTTCGCACATCTTCTTGGCGCTCGGTCTTACCTTCATTTCTGGACCTCATCTAATGCCGGTCGACGGGCGCAGACGACACCCCCATGGGTGAAGACTGAAGCCCGACGACGGCAGCCGACTCGCTGTCAGCGGTGTCGTCTCAACCTTGTGCGGTGCAGAACCGATTTACCACGCTTTTCCGACGGGGCAATACCGGCGCGCACACCAAACGAGCCCCGAAGGGCCGGACGGGAAGAGTAACGCGACCCCGAAAGGACCACAAGTTCGCAAAAGTCACCAATCTCCCGTCTCGGGCACCGAGGACGGTCCGAACTAACTGGTGATGGAGGCAACGTTGAAGGTCGTGTTGAATCGTCTGCACCAGATCCCCGCCGTCTCCCAATCGGCGAGGTCTATATCGGCGGCGATGTCATAGTTCTGGTTCCCCTGATTGCCTTTTAGCTCGCCGAGGATGACGTACTCGCCGTCGGCATAGTCATCGGCTCCGGAGAGCTCTCGATCAGACAGAATCACGACAAGGTCAGGCCCGTTGAGGACATCCAGATCCTCAAACCGCAACACCCTGCTCCCGTCCTCCAATTCGAGTACCAACACAGTTCCCGATCCGCCGTGAGCAACATCAACAAGGGTGTCTTCCGAGATCACAATCGGATACTCGACCGGCGGCACCGACGTGGTAGTCGGTACATCGTCGCTTGGCTGAGTAGTTGTGGGAGCAGCCTCAGTCTCGGCGACTGTCGTCGACGGCGCAGTCGACGTCGTACTCGCCGGTGCTGCAACGGGGATGGTTTCGTCCACCCGTTCGTCGATGAACGCCTTGTGTGGCTCGAACCAGACAAAGACGAACACGATGAGGGCCAACCCGACGAAAACTCCGGCCAACGTCAAATTGCGATTACGGCGCATCCAATCGAACACTTCTCTCCCTAGTGGCGACGGTAGAACAACGGCGGGCACCCAACCTGAGTTCCTGGGGAGTTGGGAGTCTCAGCAGAGAGCACTCCCCCATCGAGTGATCCGTCGCGTTTAGTGCCCGACGGTTGGTTGGATCACTCTCCCCTCTGGGGGGAGTCAATCGGCCGCAGGCCGATTGATGGGGGGTCTCACCAAGCGCATGACCGTGTGGCTACACAACCTGGCGCAACCACCTGGTGACAGGCCGCTACGACATACAAGACGGGTTGGCCTGACAGAGACGAACACAGGAAACCCCCCACCAGCTCGCTTCGCTCGCTGACTCCCCCCAAAGGGGAGAGTGATTTTCTTACTGGCTACTGGAAACGGGAGACGGAAAACGGGAAACAGGAAACCCCCCACCAAACGCCTGCGGCGTTTGACTCCCCCCAAAGGGGAGAGTGATCTCTTCTTACTGGCTACCGGAGACTCCCTACGGAAGCGTCAGGACCTCAGGACCGTCGGGAGTTATCGCGATGGTGTGCTCGAAGTGGGCTGAAAGCAGCCCATCGGCAGTGACAACCGTCCACTGGTCGTCGAGAACCCTGGTTTCGTGAGTACCCATGTTGAACATCGGCTCGATACAGATCGCCATGCCGGCCTTGAGCTTCATTCCCTTGCCGGGAGTCCCGTAGTTGAGCACCTGTGGGTCCTCGTGCATCTGTAGCCCAATCCCGTGGCCCGTGTAATCACGCACCACTCCATAGCCATGCGGCTCGGCGACCAGGGAAACCGCGTGACCGATATCACCGAGACGGGTGCCGACTCGAGACATTTCGATGCCGGCCCACAGTGCACGCTCGGTCACATCGATCAGTTGGGCGGCCTCGGGAGATATCTCACCTATTCCGAAAGTGACAGCGGCATCAGCGTGCCATCCGTCGAAGATCGCCCCGGCGTCGACCGAGAGGATGTCACCGTCTTTCAATTCACGCTTCGATGGGATTCCGTGAACCAGCTCGGCGTTTACGGATAGACAGGTATTGGCCGGAAAACCGTGGTAGTTGAGGAAGTTGGGAGTACATCCCCCATCCTCGATGATCCGGGCGGCGACGGCATCGAGGTCGACCAGCCTTACTCCGACCTTCGCCTCCTCGCGCAGTGCATCATGGATATGGGCGACGACCGAGCCGGCCCGACGCATCCGCGCAAAGTCCTCTGAAGTCTTGGTCGTGATCAACTGGCCAGGACCGCCACAACGCGGGCCAGCACCTCGCTGATCGCGCCGACGCCATCCACCCGAGTCAGCAGACCCCGTGACTCATAGAACTGGATAAGAGGGGCGGTCTGCTCCTCGTAGACCGCAAAGCGGGTACGTACCGCTTGCTCGGTGTCGTCACTGCGGCCGCGGGCCAGAATTCGCTCGACGACCTCTTCTTCGGGCGCCTCGAGGTTTATCACCGCCTGCAGGGCTCGCTCCGATCCCAACACGCCGTCGAGGGCCTCGGCCTGTGGAGCAGTGCGCGGGAACCCATCGAGCAGGAACCCGCACTCGGCATCAGCCTCGCCAAGTCGCTCTTCGACCATGGCTATGACTATTTCGTCGGGTACCAGAGCGCCAGAATCCATGATCTCTTTGGCCCGAGCCCCGAGTTCGGTGCCCTTGTCGACGTGATCGCGCAGCATCACTCCGGTCGATACATGAGGGATACCGAGCGCTCGGCACAGCATCTCCGCCTGCGTGCCCTTCCCGACTCCGGGAGGTCCGAGCACGAGTAGACGACGGCCCATCAGAACGACGGGCGACTGGAGGCCGAAGGCCTCGTCACGACAAGAAGCCCTCGTAGTTGCGCATCATCAGTTGGCTTTCGATCTGCTTCATGGTCTCGAGGGCCACACCCACCACGATCAGGATCGAGATGCCGGAGAAACCGAGGTTCAGACCGAACCAGATCGCCACCAGCGAAGGCAACACCGCCACGCTTGCGAGGAAGAGCGATCCCGGCAATGTGATCCTCGACAAGATGTGCTCAAGGTAACGGGTGGTCTGCGATCCGGGTCGGATGCCCGGAACGAACCCACCCTGGCGCTGGATCATGTCGGACTGGCGCGCCGGATCGAACTGAATCGCCGTGTAGAAGTAGGTGAAGAAGACGATCAGAAGTCCGAACATCACCACATACCAATAGGTCTGAGCGCTCACCAAGTTGGTGTCGATGAAACGGCGCACCGAACCAAAGAATCCCTCCGCCGGAATGGACGTGGCGATCAAAGCCGGGAAGTAGAGGACGCTCGAGGCAAAGATCACCGGGATGACACCGGCGGTGTTGACCTTGAGCGGAATATAGGTGCTCTGGCCGCCCATGATCCGCCGGCCCCGCACCCGCTTGGAGAACTGGATCGGAATCCGGCGCTGGCCCTGGTCCACAAAGATGATCCCGGCAGTAAGCACCAGGAACATCGCCGAGACCCCCCAGAACTTCACATTGGCGTAACCGCCGGCCGAAGCACCAAGGACGGCGAACTGCGCCGGGATCTGGCTCACGATGCTCACAAAGATGATCAACGACATCCCGTTGCCGATGCCACGCTGGCTGATCAGCTCGCCGAGCCACATGATGAAGGCAGTACCGGCCGTAAGAGTGATCACGATGATCAGCACCCGACCCGGCGTGTAGTTCGGGATGAGGTTGATGCCACCGGTGAGGACACCACGGTTGAACAAGAAGGTGAGTCCGGTCGACTGAAGAAGCGCCAGAACCACCGTGATGTACCGCGTCCATTGGGTGACCACCTTGCGGCCGGCCTCACCCTCGTCCTGAAGCCGCTGCAGCTTCGGAATCACGACGGCCAGGAGCTGCATGATGATCGACGACGTGATGTACGGCATGATCCCAAGTGAAAAGACGGAGAAGGTCTCCAGTGCGCCACCGCTGAACAAGTTGAGCAAGCCGACTATGCCAGCGGTCTCCGCCTGATCGGCAAATGCCTGCACCTGATCGAGGTCCACGCCGGGCACCGGAATGGCGGCTCCCAGTCGATAGAAGCCGAAGATCATCAGCGTGAACAGGACCTTGTTCCGGAGGTCCCGGATCCGGAACATATTGCGGTAGACGGAAAGCATTTGTTACTGGTCCTCTTCGATCGGGTGGGACTCTATCGGGATCAGGTCCCAAGTCCCCAGTCTCGAGTCTCCAGTCTCGGCACAACGATCTGCTGATGACTGGGGACTGACGACTGTTGACTCACTTCTCAACTACTTCCACTGTGCCGCCGGCAGCCTGGATCGCGGCGACCGCTCCGACACTGAACGCATGGGCCTTGACATTGAGTTCCTTGGTCAACTCGCCCTCGCCGAGGATCTTGACCGGTCCTCGCTTCTTGGCGAGGCCATGCGAGCGCAGCTCGTCGGGACCCACGGTCGCCCCGCTCCGGAAGTCGTTCAGGCGCTGGACATTTACAACGGTGTATTCGACCCGATTGCGGTTCTTGAAACCCTTGAGTTTGGGAAGACGACGGTACAGCGGCATCTGCCCGCCCTCGAACCATGCCGGAACTGTGTTGCGAGCCTTGGTTCCCTTGGTACCGCGTCCGGCCGTCTTGCCGCGACGGCCACCTTCACCTCGCCCGACTCTGATCCTGGCCTTTTTGGAGCCCTCGGCGGGCTTCAGATGATGCAACTTCATGCTTCTTCGACCTCCACGAGATGCCGGACCTGATGAATGAGCCCACGCACGGTAGGAGTGTCGGGACGCTCCGTGCTCTGACGGATCTTGCGCAGCCCGAGCGTCCTGACTGCGGCACGCGTCTTCGGCTTCTGGCCGATGGTGCTTCGCATCAGTGTGATCTTGAGTGTGTTGGGTTTTGCCACGATGAACTCCGCTTAGTTGTCGGCGACGGCCTTGCCGAGCTCTGCCGTCCTGTAGGCGGCAAGCAACCCTGGCGGCGTGATCTCCTCAGGCGTCTTGTTGCGTCGGGCGGCGACCACGTCGGGACGCTCCTGGGAGAGCAGGGCGTCCATCGTCGCCTTCGCAACGTTGAGGTGGGTGGGTGAGCCGAGCGACTTCGCCAGCACGTCCTTCACCCCGGCCGCCTCGAGAATCTGGCGCACTGCGCCGCCCGCGATGACGCCGGTTCCTGGTGCAGCAGGCTTTACGAGTACCTTCGACGCGCTCTGGGTCCCGGTGTTGGTGTGAATGATCGTGGTACCGGCCATCGGGATCTGCACCATTTCCTTGCGAGCTTCTTCGAAGCCTTTCTGGATGGCGGTCGGCACCTCTTTGGCCTTGCCGTAGCCGATACCCACCTTGCCCTTGCCGTCGCCGACGGTCACGAGCGCGGTGAAAGAGAACCTCCGCCCACCCTTGACCACCTTGGCAACGCGGTTGATGTGAATGACTCGCTCGTCATATTGGGGTCCCTCGGCGGCGCGGCCGTCGCGACGCCCCCGATTGCGGTTTCTGGTCGTCACAGCGTGAGTCCTTCCTCGCGCGCGGCGTCGGCCACTGCCTTTACCCGGCCATGAAACTTGAAGCCACCACGATCAAACACGACCGATCCAACTCCAGCTTCCTTGGCGCGAGCAGCAATGAGCTTGCCGACTTCCGCGGCCGTTTCGATAGTGAGGGTGCGATCACGCAGCGCCTTCTCCTGCGACGACGCGGCGGCCACCGTGCGGCCGGACTCGTCGTCGATGACCTGTGCATAGATGTACTTATTGCTGCGGAATACGGCGAGCCGGGGCCTCTGCATCGTGCCCTGCACGCGTTTGCGAACTCTGAAGTGGCGGCGCCGACGGGCGTCCTGACGTGAGCCTCTCATCCGACCGCTCCCGCCTTTCCTGCCTTGCGGCGGACGTACTCATCGACATACCTGATTCCCTTGCCCTTGTACGGCTCAGGCGGTCGTACCGACCGGATATCGGCGGCTATCTGGCCAACCAATTCCTTATCGATGCCACGTACGAAGATCTTGGTCTGCTCGGGCACCTCGAATTCGATGCCGGCGGGCATTTCGATGTACACCGAGTGCGAAAAACCGACTTGAAGCTCGAGCGTCTTGCCCTGAAGATTGGCGCGGTAGCCGACACCGACGGTGGCCAATTCCTTCATATAGCCCTCGGAAACACCAATGATCATATTGGACAGCAGCGCACGGCTCAGACCGTGCAGCGCCCGGGCCTCACGGTCATCGCCATCACGGCCGACGTTGATGACGCCGTCTTCCATCTCGAACGAGATCCGGTCACTAAAGGTCCTGCTCAGCGAGCCCTTGGCCCCCTTTACGGTGACCGTCGTGCCGTCGAAGGTCACCTCGACACTTCCCGGAACCTCGATGGGTGAATAGCCAATTCGACTCATCACCACACCTCGCAGAGGATTTCGCCGCCGAGACGGCGACGCCGCGCCTCTCGATCGGGCAGCAGACCCTGCGATGTGGAGACCACAGAGACACCCAGACCACCATTTACGCGGGGAATGTCGGAGGCACCGGCATAGACACGGCGTCCCGGCTTGGAAATGCGTCGCAGACCCTTGATCACGCGATCACGGTCTTTGCCATAGCGCAAGATGAGCTCAATCGTGCGATGCGGGCCATCGACCTGCACGTCGTACGAGTCGATGTAGCCCTCGCTCACCAACATCGTCGCAAGCTGCTCCTTGAGTTTCGAAGAAGGCATCGACACGGTGGGATGCAGCGCCATGTTGGCGTTGCGTATCCGGGTGAGCATGTCCGAAACGGGATCGGTCATCATCGTTACCACGACGCCTTTCGTACACCGGGAAGCTCACCGCGATGTGCGAGCTGACGCACGCACAGGCGGCACATGCCGAACTTGCGCAAGTAGGCACGGGGGCGCCCACAACGGCCGCAGCGGTTGTAACCGCGCACCTTGAACTTCGGCTTGCGCTTCGCTTTTGCTATTAGAGACTTTTTAGCCATGTCATACCCCTGCGGTTTCGGTCTGCTGCTGCCGGAAAGGAAAACCAAAGGCCTCGAGGAGTGCCCTTGCACCCGCGTCTTCCTTGGAAGTCGTGCAAATCGTGATGTCCATGCCGCGAACCTGCGTCACGTTGTCGTAATCGATCTCCGGGAAGATCAATTGCTCGGTCACTCCCATCGAGTAATTCCCGCCTCCATCAAACGACTTCAGGTTGAGCCCGCGGAAATCCCTGATACGAGGGATGGCCACGGCAACAAGCCTGTCAAAGAACTCCCACATACGGTCGCCGCGCAACGTGACCGACGCGCCGATGGCGACACCCTCACGCAGTTTGAAGTTGGCGATCGACTTGCGGGCAATGTTCACCTTCGGACGCTGACCGGTGATCGTCATCAGATCATCGACGGCGCCGTCGATGAGTTTCTTGTCCGTCATCGCGTCGCCGACGCCCATGTTGAGCACGATCTTGTCGAGCGTTGGAATCAGCATGTCGTTGTCGAGTCCGAGCTGAGCCTTTAGTGCGGCTTTGACCTCGTCGTTGTACTGCTGCTTCAGGCGGGGGGTCACAGGTCACCTCCGCACTTCACACACACACGGCGCTTGTGGCCATCTGCGTCAAACTTGTGTCCGATCCGAGTCGGGCCACACGAAGGGCAGACGATCATCACATTCGACACATGGATCGGCATGTCCTTGTCCACGATGCCGCCCTGCATCGTTTGACCGGCCGGCTTGGTGTGGCGGCGCGCGGTGGCGACACCCTCAACAATGATCTTGTTCATATCGGGTATCACGAGAGCAATGCGGGACTCCTTGCCCTTGTCCTTGCCCGAAACCACCATTACCTGATCGCCCTTGCGGAGTTCCATCAGATGACCTCCGGGGCGAGCGAGACGATACGCATGAACTGCTTGTCCCTCAGTTCACGACCGACGGGCCCAAAGATGCGCGTGCCCTGGGGCTGACGCTGCTCATTGAGGATGACGCATGCGTTGTCGTCAAAACGGATATAGGTGCCGTCGGAGCGACGCCGCTCCTTGTGAGTGCGAACCACCACGGCCTTCACGACCTCGCCGCGCTTTACCGACCCACCGGGAATCGCATCCTTGACCGTCGCGACAATCACGTCGCCGATCCCTGCGTAGCGACGACCGGAGCCGCCCAGAACCCTGATGCACAGGACTTCCTTGGCGCCAGTGTTGTCGGCCACCTTGAGCCTGCTCTCTTGGGCAATCATCGGGCACGCTCCACGATCTCCACCACACGCCAGCTCTTCGACTTCGAGATCGGGCGGGTTTCCATGATTCGCACCGTGTCGCCGGTGCGAGCCTCGTTCTCTTCGTCGTGCACGTGGAGCTTGGTGCGGTTACGCAAAGTCTTTCTGTAGACAGCATGACGTGTGGCACTCGCGACTTCGACAGTCACGGTCTTGTCGCGCGCGTCAGACACGACCACACCAGTGCGCACCTTGCGGCGCCCGCGATCATTCATCGCCCTCGTCCTCCATCTTGTAATACGCCTCGATCTCCTGCTCACGAATCGCGGTTGCGATGCGGGCGATACCACGGCGGACATCTCTCATCCGCGAGGTGTTGTCCAACTGGTTCGTAGCCAATTGAAAGCGAAGGTTGAAGAGTTCCTCCTTCGATTCCACCAGCTTCTCGTGAAGCTCGTCGTAAGGGAGTTCCCGCAGCTCTGAAGCTTTCACAGTTCCTCCCTATTCACAAACTTGCATTTGACCGGCAGCTTGTTGGCGGCGAGTCGCATGGCTTCGCGGGCCAGCGGCTCATCGACGCCCGAAAGCTCGAACATGACCCGGCCCGGCTTTACAACCGACACCCAAAACTCCGGATTCCCTTTGCCGGAGCCCATCCGAGTCTCCGCCGGCTTCTGGGTGACCGGCTTGTTGGGAAAGATCGTGATCCAGACCTTTCCGCCACGCTTGATGTGGCGGGTCATGGCGACACGAGCAGCCTCGATCTGACGAGACGTGATCCATCCCGGCTCCATCGACTGAAGCCCGTAGTCGCCGAACGACACCGAAGTACCGCCCTTGGCCATGCCTCGCATGTGGCCGCGGTGCTGCTTGCGCCACTTGACGCGCTTGGGCATCAGCATGGCTAGGCCTCCTCACCAGTGCTGGTGGCGTCATCGTCTGCGGCCTCGGCAGGGGCCTCATCGGCAGCGACCTCGGCTTCAGGTGCAGCGACCTCGGCCTCGGGTGCCGCAGCTTCGGTCTTTTCTGCCTCTTCAACCGGAGTCTCCACGTCGGCGGTCGCCGACTCGGTGACCTCAGCAGTCTCGATGGCCACATCATCAGCGGCTACCTCAAGCACTTCGGCAGTTACCTCGCGCTCCTCGGCGAAGTCCGCTCCGGCCGAATCGGCATCGACCTTCTTGCCGCCACCGGCCTCGACCATCTTCTTACCGCCACCAGCCTCCACAAGACGCTTGCCGCCACCGGCTTCGATGATGCCGCCGCGCCGTTCACCGGCAGCCGCTTCAGCACGTGCCTTGGCCGGAGCACGACGAGACGCCGGCCCACCGGCGGCAAGTGCGGCTTCGGCTGCAATCTTCTCCCGAGTCGCCGACAGCGACGGCAGCACGTCACCGCGATACACCCAAACCTTTACACCAATCGTGCCGACGGTCGTATGCGCCGTCGCCACGCCGAAGTCGACATCTGCCCGCAAGGTGTGCAGTGGCACTCGACCTTCGCGGTACCACTCGCGCCGACCCATATCGGAACCACCCAGACGACCCGAACACTGCACCCGAACACCCTGGGCACCAGCCTTCATCGCTGTCTGCACGGCCCGCTTCATAGCGCGACGGAATGAAACACGTCCCTGCAACTGATCGGCGATCCCGCGGGCCAGCAGTTGGGCATCGGTTTCGGGGTTCTGCACCTCGATCACATTGATCTTGATCTGGCGATTGGTGATCTTCTCGAGCATCGTGCGAAGCCGCTCGACCTCCGAACCGCTACGCCCGATCACAACGCCGGGACGAGCCGTGTGGATGTCGATTTGAACTTTCTTCTCACCGATGCGCTCGATCTCGACGCGCGAAACTGCACCGCGGGTGAGTTCCGCTTCGAGTGTCGAGCGGACCTTGGCGTCCTCGATGACCTGGCGCGCGTAGTCCTTTTCGCTGTACCAGCGGGACTTCCAATCGGTGACGATCCCCAGGCGGAGCCCGTAGGGATGGATCTTCTGGCCCATCTAGAGCACCTCCTCGAGAATGTCGACGTCTTCGCGGCCGTCACCCACAACGATGGTTATGTGGCTGGTCCGCTTGAGAATCTGAGTGGCACGGCCGCGCGCCCGGGGACGGAACCTCTTTAGCGTCGGTCCCTCGTCTGCGAATGCCTCGACGACAGCCAGTTCGGTGGCATCGAGCGAGTGATTGTGGCTTGCATTGGCGACTGCGGACTCGAGCGCCTTCACGATCGGATCGCTGGCGCGGCGATTGGTGAACGCAAGTACGTCGCGCGCCTCGGGAACGGGCAGACCCCGGACCAGGTCCAGCACGCGCCGAACCTTGAACGGCGACTGACGAATGAAGCGAGCATGAGCCTTGACTCTCATGGCTTCCTCACAGCGCGGTCGCTGGTGTTGTGGCCTCTAAAAGTGCGGGTCGGAGCGAACTCACCCAACTTGTGGCCCACCATCGACTCGGTGATGTACACCGGGACATGCTTGCGGCCGTCGTGGACCGCCAGCGTCTGGCTGACCATCTCGGGGATGATCGTGGAGCGCCTGCTCCAGGTCTTGATCACCCTCTTGTCGTTGCTCTCGTTGGCGCGTTCAACCTTCTTGAGGAGGTGTTCATCCACGAACGGCCCCTTCTTCAGACTCCTGGCCATCGCCTACCTCCTCCCCTTCTTGGTCCGACGGCGCACGATGTGTTTATCGCTCGCCTTGTTCTTCTTGCGGGTCCGACCCTCCGGCTTGCCCCACGGGCTAGTCGGGTGGCGTCCACCACTCGATTTTCCTTCGCCACCACCGAGGGGGTGGTCGACGGGGTTCATGGCGACACCGCGTGTCTGAGGGCGAACACCCTTCCACCTGCTGTGTCCGGCCTTGCCGCCCTTGATCAACTCGGCTTCGGGGTTCCCGACCTGGCCAATAGTGGCTCTGCAATCGAGGGGCACATTGCGCATCTCGCCCGAAGGGAGACGAATCAGGGCGAGGGCACCCTCCTTGGCGACCAACTGGATCGCGGTCCCGGCCGAGCGGCCCAGCTTGGCCCCGCCGCCGGGACGCATCTCCACGGCGTGGACGAGGGTTCCGGCAGGGATGTTGCGCAAGGGAAGCGCGTTGCCAGGGCTGATCTCAGCGCCAGAGCCAGATTCGAGCCAGTCGCCCACCGACACACGCAGCGGCGCGAGGATGTAGCGCTTCTCGCCGTCCTTGTAGTGCAGCAACGCGATTCTGGCGTTGCGGTTGGGGTCGTACTCGACCGAGGCAACCTTGGCCGGAATCCCGTCCTTGTTGCGGCGGAAATCGATGACCCGGTAGCGGCGTTTGTGACCACCACCACGATGGCGTGATGTCTTGCGCCCATAAGAGTTGCGACCACCCGTGGACGTCTGCTTATCGAGCAGGCTCTTCTCCGGCTCGGTCTTGGTGATTTCGGCGAAATCGGAGACCGTGCGAAAGCGGCGACCCGGTGACGTTGGTTTGTACTTCTTTACTGCCATCGTTCTATACCCCGAAAATGTCGATCTCGTCGCCGTCCACCAGAGTCACCAAAGCTCGCTTGCGGTCGGGGCGCTTGCCCATGACCCAACCGGTCCGCTTTAGCTTCCCTTTGCGGTTTTGCGTGTTTACTCGGCTGACCTTTACACCGAAGATGATCTCGATCGCCTGCTTGACCTCTGTCTTGTTGGCCCGAGGGTCGATCTCGAACGTGTAGGTGTTGAGGTCTTCAATCAAGTCGTAGGACTTCTCCGAGACAACTGGACTGAGGATGATGTCGCGTGGGTTCTTCACGATTCGTCTCCCTCATCTCGCACGAAGTCGTCGGAAGCCACCTCGTAGCTGCCGCCGCCGCCAACCATGGCAACCGTTGCGCTCGTAAAGACGATCGCATCGGCCCACAGCACGTCGTAGGTGTTGAGCTGGCCGACCGTCAAAGCGTTCACCTTGGGCAGATTGCGCACCGAACGCTCCGCAGCCTGATCGGAGGGGGAAAGCACGAAGAGCGCCTTGCCGGTGATGCCCATGCCTGCGAGCAGAGCAACTGCCGACTTGGTCTTTGGTCCATCCCAATCGAATGACTCGACGACCTTTATCGAGTCGCTGGAGGCCCGATCCGAGAGCGCGCTGCGCAATGCGAGGCGCTTCATCTTCTTTGGGGTTCTTTGGGCATAGCTCCTTGGCTTGGGCCCGTGAGCTACGCCACCGCCCTTCCACTGCGGAGACCTGATCGAACCGTGACGAGCCCGGCCAAGACCCTTCTGCCGCCACGGCTTCCTACCGCCGCCGCGCACTTCTGCCCTGGTCTTGGTGGACGCGGAACCACTACGTGCCGCGGCGCGCTGGGCGGTAACCACCTGATGCATGACATCCGTGTTCGGCTCGATGCCAAAAATCGCTGGGTCTAGAGCCAGGTCGCCCTTCTCGGTACCGTCGGAAGTGAACACCTTGGCCATTGGAGTATCAGCCACGAGCCTTCACCGCCTCTCGCACGAGCACGACAGCGCCCTTGGCCCCCGGGACCGCACCTCTAAGCATGATGAGACCACGTTCGGCATTTACCTGAACGACTTCGAGGTTCAAGACGGTGGTCTTTTCGCCACCCATCCGGCCAGCCATCTTCATGCCCTTGAAAACACGGGCCGGCGTGGCACAGGCGCCGATAGCACCAGGTGCGCGGTGGACACGATGAACACCGTGTCCGGCGCCCTGGCCCTTGAAATTGTGTCGCTTCATGACTCCCTGAAAACCTTTACCTTTGCTGACGCCTGCGACGTCGGCGCGGGCGCCTACTTCGAGTACGTCGGCGATGTTGATCTCCTGGCCCAACGAGTAAACCGAGGCATCCTCAACGCGGATCTCCACCAGGTGTTTGTGCGGCGGAACTCCTGCCTTCGCAAAATGTCCCTCCACCGGCTTGATGGCCCTGCCGGGCGGTAGTTCGCGGTAGGCGATCTGGATCGCCTCGTACCCGTCGCTGTCCTCGGTCTTGATCTGGACGACGCGACATGGCCCCACCTTGATGACGGTCACAGGAATCGCCTGCGCTTCATCATCGAAGATCTGGGTCATGCCCATCTTCTCGCCGAGGATCGCTTTCACGTCTTAATCTCCACTTCGACCCCGGCCGGCAGATCGAGACGCATGAGCGAGTCGACCGTCTTGGGCGTGGGCTCAATGATGTCGATCAGACGCTTGTGAATCCGCATCTCGAAGTGCTCGCGGGAGTCTTTATGGACGTGCGGTCCCCTGATCACCGTGTAGCGGTGAATCTCCGTCGGGAGCGGCACCGGACCCTTGATCTTCGCCTCGGTCCGCGTCACGGTCTCTGCGATCTTGCGCGCCGACTCGTCGACCACTTCGTGGTCGTACGCCTTGAGGCGAATCCGAATCTTGTGCTCGTCGGCCATCTCAGTACCTGCAGTTCCTCGTAGGGCCGTTTACTTGTGGATTTTGGTGACGCGGCCGGCGCCGACAGTGCGCCCACCCTCACGAATAGCGAACCGGAGTCCCTCATCCATCGCAATCGGATGAATCAACTCCACCAACATCTCAGTGTTATCACCAGGCATCACC
>CAXMOL010000197.1:0-1631 GCA_964194935.1 uncultured Kiloniellaceae bacterium | reverse complement strand
GGCTGCTCGCAGCGTGATGCTCATCAACTACCTCTTGCGGATGGACGTTGCGGCCGACGAATACGTTGCCGTCGCAGTGGAGCAGATGACGGAGCTTCTATAGGGCGACTATCCGGTGGTTGCTCCGATGAGCGAGACCAGCTCGGACACTTCGGGCACACGACCGCTGACGATCACGCGGTCCTCTACGACCAGCGCCGGGGTGCTCATCACACCGTGAGCCACGATCTCGCCGTAATCGGTGATCATTTCGATCTCGTCGTCGATTCCGAGTCGTCGGAGCGCGGCTCCGGTCCGGTCTTCGAGCGCATGGCAGTTGGAGCATCCTGCCCCGAGCACTTTCACCTGCATGGAGGTTCCTTTCCTATATCAATACGTTGAACAGAAGGCCGGTAGCCAGGATCCCTGAGGCGACGACTGCGACAAAGGTTGCGAGGAGGCGGGGGCGCAAGACGCGACGGAGCAGCACCATCTCGGGTAGCGACAGCGCAACCACGGACATCATGAATGCGAGCGATGTTCCGAGCGCCACGCCCTTGGCGTGGAGCGCCTCGACCAGGGGGATGGTCCCGGCTGCGTTCGAATACAAGGGGATGCCGAGCAAGACGGCGATGGGAACGGCAAATGGATCGTCGGTTCCGGCATATCTGGCAAAGAAATCATCGGGTGTCCATCCATGGATGACGGCACCGATGCCGATTCCAACCAGCAGGTATGGCCAGATCTTGGAGAAGATCGAGCGGACCTCCGTGCGGGCGATCAAAAACCGGTCGGACCATGCGGGCCGGTCATCCACGAACGAGGGTGTGCCGAGTGTTGTGTCGAATACGAACGGTTCGACCCATCGTTCCAGGCCGAGCCTGCCAATCACCACTCCGGCGCCGACGGCGATGGTGAGACCGGTCGCAACGTAGAGAGCGGCGGTTGGCCATCCGAACGAACCGGCGACCAGGACTGCCGCCACCTCGTTCACAAGTGGACTGGCGATTAGGAACGTCATCGTGATTCCAAGCGGGATTCCTGCCGCCAGAAACCCGATGAACACCGGGACGGCCGAGCAGGAGCAGAAAGGAGTAGCCACTCCCAGCAGAGCTGCCAGGGCGTACCCGACGATTTGGCGACGTCCTCCCAAGAGTGCCCGGGTGCGCTCGATCGTGATAAACGTTCGCAACACCGCCACCGCGAAGATGATCCCTCCGAGCAGCAGGCTGATCTTGACCGTGTCCATCGCAAAGAAATGGAT
Source organism: uncultured Kiloniellaceae bacterium (assembly GCA_964194935.1). Classification (GTDB taxonomy): domain Bacteria; phylum Actinomycetota; class Acidimicrobiia; order Spongiisociales; family UBA11373; genus JACZWZ01. The sequence goes on along the minus strand of CAXMOL010000197.1, from coordinate 388 downwards.
CCCGTCGCCCAGATGCGAGCCCTCTTCCAGACCGGCGACGTCGTAGACAACCCGATCCCACAACGGGCGGTTGAACCCATACGCCAGCGTCCACGCCACAGTGGCACCTGCGGCGCCCAGCCATGCGGTGCGGGCGCTGGGCCGCTTGGCCTGGTCGGTCGTTTCGGGAGGTGTCGATGTCATCGCCCGCCATCTTCTCTCTGTGGCCGATAGTGCGGCAGGGGCGAAGGTCGGTTCCAATTGGACCGCTGACTGAGGACTGAAGACTTCTTCTGAGTGGTGCGACTTCTTAGCACTCCCCCCTTGAGGGGGAGTCAATCGAGCAAGGCTCGATTGGTGGGGGGTACCGCCTTTTCGACTGTGTCTCGCCGCCGCTCTGCTCTATGGT
>CAXMOL010000196.1:0-7545 GCA_964194935.1 uncultured Kiloniellaceae bacterium | reverse complement strand
CAAGCCTGTCGCCGTCGGCCCGGGAAACACTCCGAGGCCGTCGGTACGTTCGGTTCCACACGTAAAGCAAGTCGGGAATTCGTGGCGGATGTGACCCAGGTAATTCCGGGAGGCAGCCTCCGCTTCATCCCAGCTCGGTAGAGGCGGCATATCGAGCGGCTCGAAGGAGACCTCGCGGACCGTCGCCACCAGCGTGTTGCCGTCCAGCACCTCGACTCCTTCGGGTGTACGAACCGCTTGGAGTTCCACGTCGAGAGGCGGCGGGGAGCGCAAGGTGACTTCGGCCACACCGTCCACCAGGGTCGATACCAGGCCGCAGGTGTAGCCACCATTTCCCGATTGAGGAGGCCCGTTGAACCGTCCGGGAATGATCAGCGTTTCTTCGATGGGCGTCGTGCTCATTGTCTGTCTGACTGACGAGTATTCAAAGCACTTGACTGAGGAACGACCGGCACCGGGCATTCTCGGGATTCGAGAGCACCTTGGCAGGGGTGCCTTCCTCGAGGATCACGCCTTCGTCGAGAAAGAGCAAGCGGGTGCCGACCTCGCGGGCAAACCCCATCTCATGGGTCACCACGACCATGGTCATCCCTTGGGCTGCCAACTCCTGCATGACGGTGAGCACTTCACCCACCAGCTCAGGATCGAGTGCCGAAGTGACTTCGTCGAAGAGCATCAGCTTGGGCCGCATCGCCAGCGAGCGGGCGATGGCAACTCTCTGCTGCTGACCGCCGGAGAGCTGCGATGGATAGGAATCGGTCTTGTCGGATAGACCGACGTGGTCCAACTGTGCATGTGCCCGTTCCAGGGCGTCTTCCTTGGAGAGCTTGAGCACTTTGCTCAGCGCAAGGGTGATGTTCTCTGTCGCGGTGAGATGGGGAAAGAGATTGAACTGTTGGAAGACCATCCCCATGTGGGTGCGCGCCTCGTTCAGATCCGTCCGGATGTCGGTCAAGTCCATGCCGTCGAAGAAGACCCTGCCCTCAGTGGGCTCCTCGAGCACGTTGATGGTGCGCAGCAATGTCGACTTTCCAGATCCGGACGGTCCGATCAGCACCACGACTTCTTGGGGGACGATCTTGAGATCGATCCCGCGTAGAACGTGAAGGGTGTCGAACCATTTGTGGATGCCTTCGAGGCGAACCAGAGTGCCGTCGTCGTTCATGAGACTCCTATCCAATCACACTCGTGAGACCGCTCCGCAGCCGTCTTTCGATCATCGTGACGATGCCGATCATCGGCAGTGTGATGATCAGGTAGCCAGCCGCAGCTCCGAGCCAGGCGGTGGCGTCGAAGCTCGATGAGTAGATGTCGCGGCCGATCCCGAGCAGCTCTTTCTGGGCAACTGTGAGTCCCAGGACCGAAACCAGCGAGGTGTCTTTGATCAGGATGACGAACTCGTTGAGCAGCGGCGGGATCACTCGACGGATCGCCTGAGGGACGATCACGTAGCGCATCGACTGGAAATAGGACAGACCCAGTGTGCGCGACGCCTCGATTTGTCCTCGCTCGAGCGATTGGATACCGGACCGGTAGACCTCCGACGAATAGGCGGCAAGGTTGAGACCAAGAACGAGGATGGCGATCGAGTATGGATCGAGGTTGAGCCGCAGTGCGGGTACGAAGCCGATTCCGGCAAAGCTGATCTGCCAGATCAGCGGAGTACCGCGAAAAAAATTGATGTAGATGCGTGCTGGGGCCCTGACCACCGCCCTCTTCGACATCGTGAACAGGGCCAGCACCAAACCGAGCGCAAACCCGAGTACGGCTCCCGCCGACGACAAGACGAGGGTGTTTTGAGCTCCCTTTACGAAGCTGGGAACCGAGGCGACGCGGATGAGGCCCCACAGCAACCCGCCACCTGCTCCGACCAGCGCTGCGTAGACGACAAGGCGTGTTCCAGTCTTACGGAGCCACGCATACATTCCGACGAGAGCCGCAGCGGCCGTTGCCCATGCCAGTGTCAGCTTGGCAATCGAACCGCTCGAACCGGTTACTGCGTTCCAGGCGATTCCAGTCTTTTGACCGATGAGGGAGATATTCAGAAAGTTGCGCGCAAAGCGATCGATGTCGGTGCCGCGGAACCAAAGCAGGAAACCTGCCAATGCCACGGCCTGGATAGCCAGGACTCCACCCGAGATGACCGCCTCACGAGCCGACTTGTTGGGCATTCTCTTCCAACTAGCGGCAGCGGCGGCGACGATGATTAGCCCAACCACTAGTGCGATTCGGGCCACGAGGCCAAGCCCATCAGATTTGAGACCTTCGGCCAACGGATCCGATGGCGAGCACTCGAGTCGGGTCACTCCCTCTGGACAGGTGCCGCTCCATCCGAAGCTGGTGAGGACGCTGATCGCTCCGACGATATAGAAGATAAGAACGGCGATACCCGAGGCCAAGACGGCGCGCGACCACGGCGTCAGATTGCTCAGGAACCATCGAATTCCCCGGTCCGGTGGGCTCAGTGCATCAGTGGCCGTCGTGACCATGGCTCCTCCCGCGGGGTCGACGTTGGGCAGACACTAGGGAACGGTGGAAGTGTCAGATCGATCGTGGCCAGATAGCGTGGGGCAATGGACCGCGATCCATTCCTCCATCTGTTGCGTGATCGCCGCGCTCGGTTTCATGCCGTTCTGGATCAGCTCGAAATCAAGGTCGAATCAGATCCGGACTTGAGACGTCAGGTCGGTGGCGGTTGGACGCTCGGTGATCACTTGATCCACCTCGCCGCGTGGGAGCGTCGGTTTACGCGGACGGTGACGGGCCTTCCCAAGGTTCTCCCTTATCCGTCTCATTGGCAGAAGTTCAACGACGCGGTGTATGCCGAGTGGCAAGGGGTGGAAGCCGGAGAGGCCCGGGCCGAGTATGAGGCTGCTCATGCTGGACTCGTCAGCGCAGTGTCGGCGTTGCCACCCGAAGGTGATCCAGAACGTCCCAAGCTCCTGGTCGGATGGAATCTCGGCATGGCCCCTCGGCACTATCGAGAGCACGCCACGATCGTGCTCGAACACGCTGGGCTTCCCAAGCCTCCGGCGTGGCGGGGCCGGATAGTGGAATAGCTGCGAGGTATCGGAGTCTTCCTTCTCCCCCCTCAGGGGGGAGTCCCGATTGAGCGAAGCGAGTGAGGGGAGGGGGGTCTCTGCGTCCTGGACTTTCGCGCGCGACCCCCTCCGTCACCGCTTGCGGCGGCGCCACCTCCCCCTGAGGGGGAGGAACGGAACAGTGTCGAGGACAGGAGTAGTTCTTTCTACTGGCTACTGGCCCAGTAGCTCCCGCTGCATCTCGTCGGGGAGATGGAACCAGCGGAGATGCTCGAAGTCGGCGGTGAGTTCGGGGCGCTCCGGTTCCTGGTCGCTTGGTTGGACTGTGAGCAACGTCTGCTCACCCTCGGTGAGGTATCCGGCGAGAGCCTCCTCGCCCACCGTCTTGCGATGCTCGGGGTGCTCAATGCCTGCGGCCGTAAAGCTGATGTCGTCGAGGCTGAGGGGGGCTGCTCCGGTTCGGTCGGCAAAGGTCCACAGTGCTGTCATGGGATCGAACTGGTAGTGAGGCACCATCCTCCAGCCCTCGTCGGCGACTAGATGCACTGCACGTAGTACGAACTCAAAGACCTGCTCCGAGATGAAGTAGTTGAAATTGACCCGGACCCAACCTGGCTTGATCCCTTCACAGCCGCGGGCGATTTCCCTTTCATACTCGCGACTTGTCTCGATATCGATCCCGAGCAAGCGGTGCCCGTAGGGCCCGGCACAGGAACAACCGCCACGGCTCTGGATACCGAATAGATCATTCAGCAGAGCTACGACGAAGTTGTGGTGTAGCCGCAATTCTCCGTGGCGAATCACGAACGAGACGATCGACAGTCGATCTGCTTCGAGATTTCCCAGGATTTCGATGTTCGGGTTTGCCGACCAGGATTCGATCGCCCGCTTGATAAATGCCTCTTCACGATCCCGGATCGTGTCGGTACCGACGGATTCCTTGAGCGCAAACGCAAGACCGGCCCTGATCGAGCCGATGATGCTGGGGGTTCCTGCCTCCTCGCGGTGCTCGATGTCATCGATGTAGCGATGGCTGTCGGGGTTTACGTAGGCGACGGTGCCTCCGCCGGCCACGGCGGGGACGCGGTTGGTGAACAGTTCCTTTCGGGCGACAAGCAATCCCGGAGTTTCCGGTCCCCCGATCATTTTGTGCGGGCTCGCAAAGATCGCGTCCTTGTACGACAACGGATCGGCTCCCTCGAGTGCTGTCATCGAGATGCCGACGTACGGGGCGGCCGCGGCCACATCCCAAAACGAAAGGGCTCCGTGGCGGTGAAGAAGAGAGGCGACGGCGGCGGTATCGGTGGTGATTCCGGTCACGTTTGAGGCTGCCGAGAATGAACCGATCTTGAGTGGCCTGTCCGAGAAACGGAGCAGGGCTGCTTCGAGTTCATCGAAGTCGACGTGCCCGTCCGAATCCTCAGGAATGACGACGACATCCGCAATCGATTCCCTCCACGGGAGTTCGTTGCTGTGGTGTTCGAACGGACCGATGAACACAACCGGTCGTTCCTCCGCCGGGATCTGATCCGAAAAGCCGTAGCGATCGTCGAGAGCCTCCGGAATGCGGATACCCAGAATCCTGACGATGAGGTCGATCGCTCCGGTCGTTCCGCTGCCGCAGAACACAACGGCGTGCTCGTCGTTGGCTCGGACGCAGCGGCGAATGATGCTGCGGGCTTCCTCGCGAAAACGCGTCGTCTGTAGCCCTGTTCCGGAGGATTCGGTGTGGGTGTTTGCATATAGCGGAAGGACCTGGTCGCGGATGTAGTCCTCGATGAACGTCAGTGATCTGCCCGAGGCGGTGTAGTCCGCATAGGTGACCCGGCGCGGTCCAAATGGTCCATCGACAACGTCATTGCGCCCGATGACAGACTCGCGGATGAATTCGAGGAGGTCTTTCATGTCGGGCGGAGGCTAGTTGTGGAGACGGCGGATCATTGGCCTGTCGCGGCCTAGAGAAACAGAACCGCCCCGAATGCCACGACGCCGACAACCAGAGCAATGAGCATCCGTCTACCTGCGGCACCGGGAGTCCCGAACGGGAGTTTGTCCCACGCCGCGGCGATCGAGATTCCGGCGACCAGTCCGCCGACGTGCGCCTCCCAGGCGATATTGGGGATCACGAAGGGCAGGCTCAGGTTTATCAAGAGCAGCAGCATCAGCTGGGAAAAGACGGCCCTCCCAGCGGGGGTGTGGCGCTGTCGATAGGTGGCGGCGAGTATCGCCCCCATCAACCCGAAGATCGCACCTGATGCGCCGACGGCGGGGTCGAGTCGTCCGACGACGTGATAGAGCGATCCACCGCCGATTCCGGCGGCGACGTACAGCGATGCAAAGGATGCCGAACCGAATCGGCGTTCTAGAGATGGCCCAAACAGGTAGAGCGCCCACATGTTGAAGAGGACGTGGGTGATGTTGGCGTGGAGGAACATCGCGGTAAACACTCGCCAGAATTCGCCATCGTCGATGAGCGGTTTGTACTGAGCGGCATTTATGAAAATCTCTTGTCCGGTAGACGCATCCAGCTCGCTGATGAGAAAGATGGCCGCGTTTATGGCGATGAGTGCCCAAGTCACGGGTGTCGTCGAGCGATCGACCTGACGGATGTTCCGAGCTTGGATGACTCGACTTCGGCCGATTGGCTTGGCGCATTCGGGACACTTTTGGCCGACGGCAGAATCCTGGGAACACTCGACGCAGATAGGTCGCCCGCATTCGGAACAGGCGAGTCGGGTTGCCCGGTCGGGGTGTCGGTAGCAATACGGCGTCGAGGAGACGTGCTGGCCGTGGTCGGTCACCGAGTCACCCTACCGGTGAGCCCCCTATACCCCGAGTCGTAAACTCGCCTCACCGAACGATACGAGGAGACGTTGTGGACTTCGCATTCAGCGAGAAGACTGAGGGGTGGCGATCACGTCTTCAAGCCTTCATGGACGAGCAAGTGATGCCGTCTGAACCCGTCTACCAGTCACAGATGGAAGATGTGGGTCACGATCCCGCCGTTACTCCGCCGGTAGTCGAGGACCTCAAGGCAAAGGCGAAGAAACTTGGATTGTGGAACATGTTTCTCGCCGACGAGCGATGGGGTGCGGGACTGTCGGTGCTCGAATACGCCCCGTTGGCCGAGATAACCGGCCACAGTCCGTGGATTGCGCCCGAGGCAACCAACTGTTCGGCGCCCGACACCGGGAACATGGAGATCCTGGCCGAGTTCGGAACACCCGAACAGCAGGAGGAGTGGCTGGTGCCATTGCTCGACGGTGAGATACGTAGTTGCTTTTCGATGACTGAACCGGCGGTCGCTTCGTCCGATGCCACGAATATCGCCTGCCGGATCGAATCCGATGGCGACGACTACGTGATCACAGGTCGCAAGTGGTGGTCGACGGGGGCTATCAACCAACTCTGCAAGATCGCGATTGTGATGGGGGTGACGAGTCCCGATGCCGATCCGTATCACCGCCAGAGCATGGTCTTGGTCCCGATGGATGCCCCTGGGGTCGAGATAGTTCGCAACGTGCGGGTGTTCGGGTATCGGGAACGGGGCGGCCACGCCGAGATTCTGTACGACGGTGTTCGGGTGCCGAAGACGAACCTCCTCGGTGATGAGGGAACCGGATTTGCCATCGCTCAGGCCCGACTTGGACCCGGCCGGATTCACCACTGCATGCGGCTCATCGGAATGGCGGAGCGGGCGTTCGACATCATGTGCGAGCGTGCCCAAGACCGGGTCGCTTTCGGCAAGCCGCTTGCCGAACAAGGCGTGATCCAGGATTGGATCGCCGAGTCACGAATCAAAATCGAACAGGCCCGCCTGATGGTGCTCAAGGCCGCCTGGCTGATCGACACCGTTGGGGTAAAAGGTGCTCGCATCGAGATCTCGGCAATAAAGGTGGCCGTTCCTGAGATGGCGACCTGGGTGATCGATCGGGGTATCCAAGTGCTCGGCGGTGCCGGGGTCAGCGACGACTTCCCGCTTGCCTCGCTCTATGCCCACGCCAGAACCATCCAAATCGCCGACGGGCCGAGTGAGGTGCACAAGCGAAGCGTGGCCCGACGAGAGCTGCGGAGATACCAGTAGCCAGCAGCCAGTAAAAAAAGACACTCCCCCCTTGAGTGATCTGTCGCGTTTAGTGGTCGACGGTTGGTTGGATCACTCTCCCCTTTGGGGGGAGTGTTCAGAAAAGTGTTTTCTCTCGGGATACGGGGCTAGCGGTCGGCGAGTACTCGAATGCCGTCGTGGAACCGAGCGATACCTGCCCAATCTGTTGATCCGGCGGGGGCCTCGAAGTCGGTCGGCGTTGCTCCGGCCTGTACCTCGGCGACGATGCCGTCGACGGCTCTGAAGTAGTCGGGCAGGTCACGCAGGGCATCGATGGTTCCCGGCACCCCGTGACCCGGGATCACGTGGCTCGGGTCGAGTCCGATGAGCGATTCGGAGTATTCCGCCCACGCGGCAGGAAACCCATCGTGCATCCGAGGATGAATCCCGTTCCAGCAC
>CAXMOL010000195.1:0-10336 GCA_964194935.1 uncultured Kiloniellaceae bacterium | reverse complement strand
CTCCCGACGAAATTGGCGATGATCAGATTGATCAGCGTCGCCAGCCCGATCACGAATCCGATCTTGGCTTCCCCTGTAAACCCTGCGGCAATCATCCCGGAGAGCATTCCGATGGCCAGTCCATTGGTGAGGCCAATCAGCAATGACCGGCCCAGCACCCTGCGGGTCACTTGAGCCGGAATGGCGTCGATGGCCATCGCACGAATAATGATCGCCTGACTCTGCGCACCGCTGTTGCCGCCAACCGAAGCAACCACCGGCATATAGGCCGCCAGCACCGCGAACTCGCTGATGATCGGTTCGAAACGGCTGACGGTGAAGGCCACGAGGAAGGCCGTCGCCACATTTACCGCCGTCCATGGGAGACGACTCCGGACCGACCGCAGGAACGGCGTGTAGATGGTCTCCTCGGGTCCGGCGCCGACCATCGCGGCAATGTCCTCAGTCGCCTCGTGCTGTACCGCTTCGATGACGTCGTCGACGGTCACCGCTCCGAGCAGCTGCCCACGGTGATCGACCACTGGAATGGCGAGCAGGCCGTAGCGCTGGATCAGATCGGCGAGATCTTCCCGGTCGGTCTCGGCTCGGACCGCAACCGGGTTAGGGATCATCACCTCGTCGAGAGCGGTGCCGGGTCGCGAGAACACCAGCTCGCGAAACGACACCACTCCTATGAGGCGATTGTCAGTGTCAACCACATAGACGTAGTGCAGATGGTCGACGCTCTCATGGAGCCTACGAAGTGCCTCGATGGCCTCGCCTGCGCTGATACCACCGGGCAGAACAGCAGGTTCCATGGACATGAGGCCGCCGGCAGAATCTGCCGGAAATCGCAACACGTCCACGATCTCGTCGACCGCCGCGTCGTCGAGCACCTCGAGAATTGCAGTCCGGGCGTCGGGTTCCAGGTAACCGACGATGTCAGCGGCCTCATCCGCCGAAAGCTCAGCGACTATCAGCGCCGCCTCGTCAGGAGCGATCTCTTCGAGGAGATCTGCGGCGACCTCGTTGTTCATCTCCTCGAGCAGCACGGCCGCCGGGCTCGGATCGAGATCGGTGATCAGTTCTGCCGCCGCATGTTCGTCGATCGCCTCGAGGATGTCGGCCGCATCGTGGGGGTCGGCGACGGCAAGAGCCGACCACTCGTCTTCGTGCGAATCCAAGTACTTCTCGGCCTCGCGCGGACGGCGCCTCGCCAGGTCACGCAGGCCAACCGCAAAATCGCGGGGTCGTCGCAGGGGAAGCTTCACGCCCCCGATTCAAGCAGCGCAGCACCAAGCTGCCCGACAACCCAGATCGGCCCGCGACCGTTGCCGATCGCGGGCCGATCCCGGTGGGTGTGCAGGTCTCCCAGGGGGGCGGGAGAACCTGCAGGTGGGGTGCCCCTAAGGGCACCGAGTGAACGACGTTAGCCCCCAACCCATACGGTGCAAATTCTCAGATCAGTGGTTCGTAATCGAGTGAAGGGTGGCACCCGACAAGAAGACTCAGCTTCTATCAGCGCGCCGACTTGAGGCGCACATGGCGCGCGGAAACTGGCTCCGGCTTAATCGACGGACCCACCAGTCGTTCAACCAGAGCCTCCCAATCGAACTCCTCGGTGACCTCGGACGCCCGAATCGTGAGGAGATCGGAATCCGCCACGTACTCAGGAACGATCCGATTCAGGATCGCCTCGATCTCATCGCGGAAGCTGTCGTTGACGCTGCGCACCCCATCGGGTTGAAGTGCGATGTCGGGGAGGAGCCGCACGTAGAGGTCGTAGGTACCCGACCAGTTTCGCACCAGCGGCTCGACGTCGAACGGGTCCTCGCCCCCGGTCACCCGCAAGAAATAGGCGTAGTTGTCGACAACTGCCCGATCGGTCACAAGGACGTCCGCTCGATTGCGAAGTTCGAGCTCCTGCTGAATCTGCTGCATGAGCACCCAGAGCTGCGCCTCAGCCGTTGCCCCCTCGTTGAAGCCGAGCGGATTGAACCGGACCACCTCGCGGCCGACCTCGACACTGCGACCACTGCGACCAACTGCCCCGGCAAACGAATGCACCGCATTTGTCTTGCGAACCGAGTGCGAGCCGATAAAGGCGATCTTGGCTGGTGTCGTCGAAGTCATCGCTCGCTTTGGAAAGACTGACCGCAATGTAACTGCTCTGTGGTGCCCGGGGCGAGAAGGCTTGCCGCGGCCGATCCGTACACTCCACTGTTCGGAGGAGGTGATGCCATGTCTGAGATTCGACTCACGTCGTACAGCCACGGTGCCGGCTGAGCTTGCAAGCTCGCCGCCGGCGAGTTGGCGCAGGTCCTGCGCCGCTTGGACAACCTAGGACCCACCACCCATCCCGATCTTTTGGTCGGCATCGACGGGTCGGACGACGCCGGGGTATATCGGCTGTCGGAATCGGTCGCGCTCGTTCAGACAGTGGATTTCTTCACGCCAATCGTCGACGACGCAGCCGATTGGGGCCGGATCGCAGTCGCTAATGCTCTCTCCGACGTCTACGCGATGGGGGGCCGCCCTCTCACCGCGCTGCAGCTCGTGGGCTGGCCTCGCGATGTCCTCCCATTCGACCTCCTCGGTGATGTTCTCGAAGGCGGCGCCGAAATCCTGGAGCTTGCCGGCGTAACACTCCTCGGTGGCCATTCGATCGATGACCCGGAGCCAAAGTTCGGCCTCGCGGTGACCGGCGTCATCCACCCCGACGAGATCCTCACCAACACCGGTGGTCATCCAGGTGATGCTCTCGTGTTGACCAAACCCATCGGAACCGGACTAATCGCAACCGCCATCAAACGTGAGGTCTGCGATCCGGAGATGAGGGATATGGCCGTCGCAGTGATGATCGAATTGAACGAATCCGCATCAGCTGCAGGCCGCGCCGCCGGAGCGACAGCCATGACCGACGTCACCGGATACGGACTGCTGGGCCATCTCAGCGAGATGCTATCCGACGTAGGTGCGGTCATCGATGCTGATCGGGTGCCATTGATTCCAGGAGCCGATGCCCTGGCCGCAGCCGGCGTCGTCCCGGGCGGTTCGAAGCGAAATCTGACCGACGCTCGCAAGTTCTCCCATTTGGACAGCACCTCCGACACCATGGCGATCCTGCTCACTGACGCCCAAACCAGCGGAGGACTGCTGATGGCGGTCCCGCCCGAACAGGTGGACGGTCTTCTGGCCGAACTGCCAGCCGCCAGGCAAATCGGCCGTCTGGTTGCGGAACACCCGGGCGAAATCGAAGTCACTTGACCGACGCCCGACTCGAGGCGATCGCCGACGCCTTGTCGATCGGTCGGCTGCAGCGCCACATAGTGCTGTGCGCCGACCAAACAACACCCAGGTGCTGCACGCGGGAGGAAAGCAACGAGGTGTGGCGCTATCTCAAGGGTCGCCTCAAGGAGTTGGGTCTTGCAACCGCTCCTCCCGGATGGAGGGGAACATCCAGCACCGCGACGGCAGTGGAATCCGGAAATGGGACGGTGCTTCGCACCAAGGCCGACTGCCTGCGAATCTGCGAGTCGGGTCCGATCGCCGTCGTCTATCCGGACGGCACCTGGTATCACGGAGTGACGATCGAGGTGATGGAGCGAATCATCCAGGAACACCTGATAGGGGGCGTACAGGTGAAGGAGCACTCCTTTGCCAGGGATGACCTCTCGGGTGCCCCCGACACTTCCTAGGCTCGCGGATCGTGAAGCGTCGAGTAGTCACCTCTGCGATCGCCGGTTGGGCGCTGTGGCGCCTCTTTGGCCCCGAGGTACCGCCGCGGTTCGAGGGGATCCAGCGCCAACCCGCAACGATGCCGGGCCGAACCGTGACGGCCGGCAGGCACGAGTTCTTTGTTCGCGAGCTGGGCGAGCCGGATGCTCCGCCGATCGTGCTGGTCCACGGTTGGTTGTACGACAGCTTTGCCACCTGGCATCGGGTAGCGCCCGAGTTGGCTCTCTCTCACCGGGTAGTGATGCCCGACCTGCGCAACCACGGCAAGACCGATCGGATCCGCACTCGATTCGAAATCCGCGATGCAGCCGACGAATTGGCTGTGGTGCTCGACACGATGGATGTGGTCGGCGTTCCGGTGGTCGGCTACTCGATGGGCGGAATGGTCGCCCAGGAACTTGCACTCCGCCACCCCGGTGTGGCAAACAGTCTCGTGCTCGGCGCTACCGCGGCGGCTCCGGTGCAGTGGCCGCGTTCGGTCACGGTGCCGGGCCTGGTCATTGGACGGGCTCTCAGCAGGATCGACCGAACCCTCCTTCCCCGAATCGCCTACCGCTACCTGATGATGACCGGGGTGTTTGCCCAGGAGGAGGGAGAGTGGTTGTGGCAGACCCTGCTCGATCGCGACACCGACCTCTACTACGAGTCCGGCTTCGCCATCCTCAGATTCGATGTGACCGATCGGATCCGCCAGCTCAAGATTCCGGTGCGGAGCATCATTCCAACCAGCGACCAACTGATCCCTCCCGATCACCAGCACCAGACCGCGGCGATCATTGGCGCCGACGTGGTTGAGATCGAAGGTGCCCGCCACGAGGCTGTGCTCACTCACTCCGGTGAGATCGCCAAAGCGATCGCCGAGTTCGTCTCGGTCACCAACACCTAGACCGACAGCACCCTGGACGCGCAAGATCCCCCGCCACATCGCGGGGGATCTTGCTGGAGTCGGTGTCTCCTACTCGTGGTGGTGATGCGACAGTTGCTTTGCCACCAGTACACCGATGGCAACCACCAGGAGGAGCAAGAAGATCTTCTTCATGGTCGTCCCTTCCTTCTTCCAGATGATCCTATCCGGCGGCCCCCCATATGCGAGGACTCGTTTCCCGAACCCAGCCATAGGTAGCCTGACTCGCCGTGAAAGACTCCCGCTTCTCGAGATTCGCATGGTTCGTGCTGACTTACAACGTCGGTGTCGTTCTCCTCGGTGCTGTGGTGCGAGCCACCGAATCCGGCGCCGGATGCGGCTCCAATTGGCCCACCTGCCGCGGATCGTTGATCCCAACAGGAGGCACGGTCGAGACCACTATCGAGTTCGCCCATCGAGCCACCTCGGGGGTTGCTCTGGCGCTGGTCGCGACACTCGCCGTGTGGGCCGTTCGGACCCGTCCCCGAGGGGATATCGCTCGATGGATGGCACTCCTCTCAGGTGTGCTCATCTTCAACGAAGCTCTTATCGGTGCGGCCCTGGTCCTCTTCGAGTGGGTGGCCGACGACGAGTCGATCGGGCGAGTCATCTCGATCGTTGTCCACCTTGTGAATACCTTCTTGCTGCTCGGGTCGCTGACGCTCACCGCCTGGTTCGGAGACGGACGACCATTCCCACGTCGCCCATTTGCGGCGGCCCCGCTTCGAGTCGCACGAGTCGGAGGTATCGCACTGCTGGTGGTCGGCGCGGCCGGGGCGATCACTGCACTCGGCGACACGCTCTTTCCTCCCGACTCGGTGGGATCGGGGTTCCTCAGTGACCTCGGTGGAACGTTCATCGTGCGGCTCCGCTGGATTCACCCGGTCCTGGCGGTGGCAACTGCTGGCTACTTGTGGTGGTTGGCCCGAACAGCGGAGAGTGCGTCGGGTCAATGGCTGCACGGCCTCGTATACACCCAGGTAATCGCCGGGGTCATCAACATCGCAGCCCTGGCACCGATCTGGATGCAGGTGATCCACCTCTTGCTCGCAGACGCGGTTTGGATAAGTTTCGTTCTCGTCGCAACACAGAAGCTGGTCGATTCGGAACGGGTACCGGCGTGAGCTTGATGACCCCCCCGACGAGAACGTTGGTAGATCGCCTGAAGGCGTACTTGGCGCTGACCAAACCACGCATCATCGAATTGCTGCTCATCACGACCGTCCCTGCAATGATCCTCGCCGCCGACGGATGGCCAGGATGGGGCCTTGTCGTCGGAACCGTCGGTGGAGGTGCACTATCGGCAGGGGGCGCCAACGCAATCAACAATGTCGTCGATCGTGACATCGACGCCAAGATGCGGCGAACCCGGAATCGCCCCCTTCCGGCCGCCACCGCCTCGCCGTCCGAGGCGCTGGTACTCGGATTGCTGCTCGGTGCAGCCGGGTTTGGCGTCCTGTGGGCCGTGGCAAACCTTGCAGCCGCGGCTCTTGCCACCGGAGCGCTCGGTTTCTACGTCCTCATCTACACGATCTACCTGAAACGGACCACGCCACAAAACATCGTCATCGGCGGAGCCGCAGGCGCGGTACCTGCCCTCGTCGGCTGGACGGCGGTAACGGGAAGTGTCGCCCTGCCGGCCTGGTTGTTGTTTGCGGTGATTTTCTATTGGACCCCACCCCACTTCTGGGCGCTAGCGCTTCGGTTTCGCGCCGACTACGAAGCCGCCGGCGTTCCGATGCTTCCGGTAGTGGTCGGCGAGCGAGCTACCGCGGTCCAAATCTCCATCTACTCGTTCGTCGTCGTCGGAGCATCCCTTCTGCTCCAGCCTGCGGCGGGAATGGGTGCCTTCTACGTGGCATCGGCAATCGTTCTCGGCGCCGGGTTCGTCGCAGCCTCAATGAGGCTTCTGCGTCGGTCTGACGCGGCGATGACAGTATTCCGCCTGTCCAACGTCTACCTCTCGTTGCTGTTTGCCGCCGTCGCCATCGATGTGTTCGTCACCGATCCGTCGGCGGCCTCCCAGGTCATCGCCTGGATCGGCGGAAGCCTTGTGGTGATCGGGTCGCTTGCAATCGTCGCCGTAACTCGACCGTCCACACTGCGCGAGTTGGGATTCGTACTCGTTCCCGCAGCGGGCGCGGCGACCGCGGCGCTCGTCGTCATTTCCAGAAGCTGAATCCCCCTACAGAGGTACCGTATGCAGTCGATGCTCGCCACGATCTCGTACCCACCGATCCCGATCTGGGAACTCGGACCACTCCGCCTCTCACTGCATGGAGTGATGGCCGGCGTCGGCTTTATCGTCGGCGCATGGCTCATGCTGCGCGAGGCCCAGAAACGAGGCTTCGACCAGGAGAAGATCACCTCCGTACTCACGTGGGGCCTGGTCGGATCGATCCTCGGAGCCAGGCTGTTGACCGTCCCGGCCCACCTCGACGAGGGTCTCCTCAATGCCCTCGAACCCTTCTCGTATTTCTCGATCATGGGTGGCTTTGCAGGAGGGATCATCGTTGGCGGTTGGAGGATGCGGATGTTGGGACTGAACGTCCTCGCCCATATGGACCTCGCTGCGCCGGGCCTGGCGATCGGAACGGCTGTCGGTCGGATCGGCGACCTCTTCATCGTCGAGCACCTCGGTGCCAGGACCGACTTCTTTCTCGGTTTTCTGGTCAAGCCTGGCTACGACCTCGCACCACAGCACAACTCGCTCGAGGGTCTGTGCGAAAGCGGCGTCACTTGCGGTCCCTATCACTTCGCCGGGCTCTACGACCTGCTCGGCGCCGCGGTTCTCCTCGGCGTGCTCTTCCTGATCGCCGCCAACTGGAGCAGGCTCCGCTACGGCGTCCTGGTGATGACGTGGATGGCCTGGTACGGCCTGCAGCGCTTCCTGGTCGACTTCACCCGCAACACGGATTTCGGCAGCGATGCGGCCGCCGGTTCCGCAGACGCCACCCTGGGCCCACTGACCTGGAACCAGTGGACTGGGCTCACCGTGGGAGTCTTGGCAATTCTCGCCATCGTGTGGGTGAGCGTCAGGGCCAAGACGCCGCTCATCTCCACTGAGCAGGACCAGCTGTACGGGGCGGAACCCGTCTCAGTGGGTTGATGCGCGACGACACCTCGCCGATCAGAGACGAGGAACGGTTCGACGAGGATCGCGTCGGCGCATATCTGCGAGAGGTGATCCCCGCTTTGGATTCGTTGGCGCCGCTGGAATTCGCCCAGTTCCACGGCGGTCACGCCAACCTCACCTACGTTGTTCGGTCCGGCGATCTGGAGTTGGTGCTGCGTCGGTCTCCGCTGGGAGAGGTAGCACCAGGCAGCCACGATATGGCGCGAGAGCACAAGGTGTTGGCCGCTCTGCACCAGTCCTACCCACTGGCCCCACAGGCAATTCACTACTGCAGCGACACTTCGATTCTCGACAAGCCCTTCTTTGTGATGGAGCGTCGCACGGGCACCGTTGTGCGGGGACGGTGGCCCGAGTCCTTGCCCAACGGGTTGCAGCGCACGGTCGCCGAGTCTTTCGTGCACTCGATCGGAGCGCTCCACCAGGTGGCTTTCGAACCACTCGGACTTGCCGATCTGGGACGCCCCGATGGGTTCGTGGGGCGCCAAGTGGCTGGTTGGACGGATCGTTGGAACCGCGCCCGCGACGAACCGTCTCCCGACATGGAGCGCCTCGCTGTTGCCTTGGCAGATGGGAATCCCGCTCCACAGCGAGCATCGATCATTCACAACGACTTCAAGCTGGACAACACGATGGTTGACGATGCCGGTCAAGTCATCGCGGTGTTCGACTGGGATATGTCAACGATCGGAGACCCGCTCGTCGACCTGGGCACGACCCTCTCCTATTGGGAGGGACCGGACGAGGTGGCGGTCGTGGTTCCCCCCGATGGACAGGTACTCGGAGGGGTGCTCAGCGCCGATGAGATCGTCGTCCGATACGAGCAACACACCGGCCTCGACTGCTCGAACATCAATTGGTACAGGGCATTGGCATCGTTTCGGATCGCCGTGATCCTGCAGCAGATCTACATCAGGTACGTGCGAGGCCAGACGACCGACGAACGGTTTGCCTCTCTCGGAGCGGTAGTCGGGCCGATCGCGGCAGCAGGCCTCGATCAACTAGCTGCGACCTAGTTATCCCTTTGGCCGATTAGGGGCTTACCAGCGGCGGGTTGGCGCAGGTTCGCGATGATCCGTCCCAGTGTCCCCACGGCTCGGGTCCATCGTCCCACGGTCCACTACGACTGCTGTTTCCGATCAGGGTCTCCCGCGACTCCCACACCAATAGCGCGGCAACCATGATGTTGTGTTCAGGGTTGTACGGAGTGGTGTTGGCGGCGAAACCCGAAAAGTGGTCACGCACCCGAGCCGTACGGGCGTCCCAGAAGGATGGGCGGTGCTGGAACAGCCCGGTGGTCCCTGACCGATAGTTAACGATATTGGGGAGACCGCGGCTTTCGCAGGTCATGATCGTGAGCGCATTCTCGATCTGCGGACCGATGCATTTGCCGGCGTTGGCACCGGTACCGCAGGCAGTTTCATGCAGACCCCATTGGGTAAAGACGGTCGTAACCAGACCCCGCCACTGTCCGGATCCGTCGGATCCGGTCCATCCGTAGTCGTAGGCGGTCTCGGCATCTGGCTTGATCGCGTTCATCTTGTCGAGCGTCTGCTGGTTCACCGTCCCATCGCCGGCCAATCCATGTACACCCTGGAACCGCTGTACGGCGCGCGCTGTACCGGAGCCAAAGATGCCGTCGATCGGACCCGGACTAAAGCCGACCAACAACACCAGCTCCTGCAATGCCACGACCTCGGCGCCGCGAGCACCGACCGCCAGAAGGACATCAGGCGTGGTCGTCTGGGAGAGCTGGTCGAGCAAGGTCTGACTGACCGTGCCCGTTGTCGAAAGCGAGTTCGCGGATTGGTAGGAAGTCACCGCACCCTCTGTCTGTCCGCCAAAGATTCCGTCGATCGGACCGGGGTTGAATCCGGCCGCCGCCAGGAGGCCTTGCAGGCTGCGAACGCCCGAGCCGCGGTCACCCCGTCGGTACACAACAGAGCTCACGCCGGGGTCGACAGTCAACGCCGACCAAGTCGCCTGATCCACGGCTCCGGTGGCAGGCAGACTCTTGGCGGATTGGAACTGGCTCACAGCCTGGGCGGTGAGCCCGCCGAAGATTCCGTCGATCGGACCGGGGTTGAACCCGGCATCGGCGAGACGCTGTTGCAGGTTGCGCACATCGTCACCGCGCTGGCCACTTTGCATCAGCAAACCGCCGAGAAGCAGGTCCCATTCGGTTTGACTTACCCGACCGTTCAGTTCGAGCCCGTTGGCCCGCTGCAGGGCAACTACGGCTTGTTCGGTCAACCTACCGAAGGCGCCATCGATCGGTCCGGGGTCGAATCCGGCGTTCTTGAGCATTCCCTGCAGGGTGCTGACATCTGATCCGGTATCGCCGATCTGCAAAGGAAGATCGACCAGGTTGGCGGCCGCGAGGTAAGTAGCGCTGGAGGAGCTGGAAGAGGCAAAGGCGGCGGTCGTGCTCAGCATCATCATCGCCACCGCGACGACCGCTACCCGTCCGACGCGGCCGCGGTGTATTCCAGTTCTCATTGCTCTCCCGAAGGTAACCCATGTGACCGTCATCGCCGCGGACCTATCGGCACTGCTTTTCGAATCGGCACAGCGCCACCGCC
>CAXMOL010000194.1:0-18542 GCA_964194935.1 uncultured Kiloniellaceae bacterium | reverse complement strand
TCGGTCATCCGGTACCGGACGTAGCCCTGACCGATACCACCGTCGGTATAGACGGCGTACCGAATCGGGATCTTTCCATTGCGAGCGGCAGCCACATCCTTAAAGATTTGCGTCCAGTCCCGCTCGCGCCGAATCATCGTCCCCGGCACGCCGGTAGTGACCCGGTCGTAAATCTCCGGAACAATGAATTTGGCGCCATCACCGTCGTAGAGCCGAATCCTCCCCGGTCCTACCGGAGCGTCGGGACGCAGAGCGGCTTGGTGGGGAGCAATCTCCAAATCGGTGGAGTCGATCGCGGAGCCGAATCCGAGGTTCCCGTAGATGCTCGATTCCGATGCCCACAGTGTCGCCAGCGGCTCGGCTCGCTCGACTGCCTGGTCGAGAAGCGCCTTTATCCCCCGCTTCATGAGGCCCTGACGACGATGGGTCGGCGCTGTTGTTATCACCGTCACAGCTGCGGCCGGCACCACAGATCCACCCGGAACCACGATGGGAAGACTCACAACCCCCGAGGTGGCGACCACATCGTCACCATCAAATGCGGCAAACGTTCGATCCAGTTCGATCCAGGCTCGGGTGTCCGCTCGGTCGCCGTCCGACATCGGCACGCCAAAGGTAAGCATCATGCAGTTGTAGAGCGCGTCGAACTCGGCTTCGACGATCGGTCTGATTTCAGCTGCCATTTCATCCTCCAGCGCCCCAGCACGATAGGGGTCTTGAGCCCGCCCCACTCCAGGCATACATTGTCTATGTGCTCCGATACCACGGTGCACGGCTGGCAGTGCCACTACTACTCGCAACGACCGTGATCCTCGTAGGCCTGGAGGTAGGCCTCACCCGGACCGCAACGGCCCTGGATGGGTGCCGTCCTACTTCCGACGGGATCATGTGCGGGTACACGGGTTCTACCTCATCGGGTTCGTCGTCGAGCAGCAAGGCACCAACTCCACTGCCGCCATTGCGGTACCTGGCGACTCAAGGCGGTCGCTGCTGGTACTGGTCGCGCTATCCCCCAGGTTTCGATTCGTGGAATTCGTTATACGACCACTCGATCATCTCGACCCGGTGGCGCCTCCCCGAGTGCCGCAGCCGGTCAGCACCGGTGGTCGTCCGAGTCGTTGACGCTTCCAAACGCGCCTGGGCGGTCTTCAGATCTTTTCCACTCGACTCCCCGGACTTCCATCTGACCCCAGCGATCGGAATCACCAACCTGCCGTCGCGCCTCCACCTGGAGGCTCCAGGCCGCTTCAGACACACCGAGAGGCTGCCCGACGGTCGTAGGCTCGAAGTCGAAGCCACGGTCGAAATCGTGCGGACCGAATGGAGCGACGGCACGCCTTCAGTCGCATACGGAGTCACAACGGCAATCGGCGACCCCGGAGCTGTTCGCCACACCTACCTCCTAAAGACCTGCCCCGCCGACTACCGAATCAGCCACCTTGACGGCTCCAAGTGCCATCCGGTCCTCGACCGGTACCCCGTGACCGTCACCTACCGATGGTCGGCGCGATACCGAACCGGGGGGAGCTGGATCGGGCTCGGCTCGATCGATCGACCTGCATCGATACGCTACGACGTGGACGAGGTGCTGGGGGTTCTTCAGCCCTGATTGCACTGACCGCCGCCGCCTAGGCTCGACGAGGTGCATCGCACTTCGATCCAGGTCCGCTGGGGCGAGCTCGACCCCTACAACCACGTAAACCACGCGGTGTACTCGTCCTACCTCGAACACGCCCGAATCGCGGCTCTGGCCGCGGTGGATAGCGGAATGGATTCTCTGACTGCATCGGGTTACCAGATCGTCGTGACTCGCTCCGACATCCACTTCCGGGCTCCGGCTACGGCCGGAGACGACCTAGTGATCACCACCCGGGTCGAGGAAATAAAGGGAGCACGAATGGTGTGGCGACAGAGAATCGACCGCGGCGACGATCTGGTCGTCGAAGCCGAGATTCACGCAGCATTTCTCGCCGAGACCGGCCGACCTGCTCGAGTCCCTGAGAGTCTTCGCCAAGCACTCACCTCTCTGAGCTGACCTAACCTGGCGCCATGCTCGATGAATCAACCCCAACCGGCGCCAAGGGCCTGGCCCTCCTCGGCGAGGCATTGGTCGTGTGGCTGACGACCGTTCGACCCAACGGGCAACCGCAGGCCTCGCCGGTGTGGTTCGTCGTCGACAACGACGAATTCCTGATCTACAGCCTCGACGGGACAGCCCGGACGTCGAATATCGCGGCAAACCCGCGCGTCTCGCTGAATCTCGACAGCAGGGCAGGCGCCGACGTGGTGGCGGTTGAGGGAATCGCCCGGATCGTCGATGGCCCACCGAGCACCGCTCACGCCGACTATCAGAAAAAATACCGAGATCCAATAATCGATATCGGCCACACCCCGGAGAGTTTCGAGGAGCGGTATTCAGTCGTGATCCGGGTTACGCCGCAACGTTGGCGGATCCACTAGCCGCACGCGAATGCCGGGCCTGCGGCGACGATGTGGAATGATCTGAGCCCGACGGCCGTTGCGGAGACCGAGATGCGCAGACGCAAAAGAGTAAAACCACTCGTCATCGACCGACTCGACGAGTTGAAAGGCCTTGCCGCAGAAGGCAAGCCCATCCTGATCGACTTCTGGCAAGATGGCTGTGGGCCGTGCAGGACCATGAACGGCATCGTCAACGAACTCGCCGAAGAATTTGACGGAGCTGCCCACATCGTAAAGGTCGATATCGGACGGGTAGCGGGCGCAGTAGCGGCGTTCAAGGTCCAATCGACTCCCACATTCGTCGTGCTTGCTCGCTCCCAGAAGCAGCCTTCCAAGAAGGCCCGCAAACGGGCGGCAGCAGCAGGGGCTCCTGCCAAGAAGGCATACAGCCCTCGTTGGCGCAGCAGTGGGTTGGTAAGAAAGGACATTCTCGAACAAGCGCTGGTGTCCAACGGCGCTACTCGACAGCCGTAGCCGACCGCCGACCTCATCCGACAGGCGCCTAACCTGTGACTATGCCCCCTGAGTGGACAGGTTCTCGACCTCCCCGGCCGATCTTCTTCGGATTGGCACTGATCACCGTCGGGGTCTTGTTCTTGCTACGAGAACTTGATGTCGTTCCCGATATCGGGCTGTGGACGCTGGTGTGGTTGACGCTCGGATCGTGGCTCCTGCTCGGCACACTGGCCGGCAATCGACGCGGTTGGTTCTGGCCCCTAACTCTCATGCTCATCGGAAGCTTCATGTTGCTGCGTGATCTAGATGTGCTGGAGCGGGATTTCTCGATCTGGCCGGTCGTGATCATCGCGATGGGCTTGTCGATGGTGCTGGAGACCTCATCCTGGGGCAAGAAGCGGAAGCAGCGATCCTCAAACTCCTGGGAAATCGAGATCTGAGCAAGCTGCGCTCCTGGCACCCGGCGACTCCCTAGTCTCGACCTCGATGGAGAGCGAGCCGGCAGCACCCAATACTCCACGCCTGATCGGACTCAGCGCGGCCGATGTAAATCAGCGCACCGCGGCCGGTGCGGTAAACCGAGTTTCGACCGGTCCAACTCGTACCGTGGCCGAGATCGTCCGGGCGAACGTCTTCACCGTGTTCAACCTCCTCCTGAGCGTGCTGCTGGTCGTCGTCCTGTTCGTCGCTCCCCCACAAGACGGATTGTTCGGAGTCGTCCTCATCTCCAACGCCCTCATCGGGATCATCCAGGAGTTGCGCGCCAAGAGGACTCTCGATCGACTTGCCCTCCTCAGCGCGCCAAAAGCGGTCACGATTCGTGACGATCGTCGTTGGGAGGTCCCGGTCGACGAGGTGGTAATCGACGATCTTCTCGTGGCGGCGCCCGGCGATCAGATCGTTGTCGACGGTGTCATCGTTCAGTCATCCGGACTCGAGATCGATGAATCCTTGTTGACCGGAGAGGCCGATCCGATCGCCAAGACGATCGCAGATGAGGTGCTGTCCGGTTCCTTCGTCTCGGCGGGGTCGGGGGTATACAAGGCTCGACGAGTTGGCGCCGATGCCTACGCGGCGCGACTCGCCGACGAGGCGAAGAAGTTCACCCTGGTTCGCTCCGAACTACGGCGTGGGATCGATTGGATCCTCAAGACCATCGCGTGGTTGATGCTCCCGATGATGGCGCTGCTGGTGTGGAGCCAGGTGAACGCCAACGACGAAATCAAAGAGGCCATCCGGGTGGCGGTTGCCGGGATGGTGGCGATGATTCCTCAAGGCCTCGTTCTGCTGACCTCGGTGGCTTTCGCAGTCGGAGTGGTGCGGCTCGGGCGACAGAAGGTGTTGGTCCAAGAACTGCCGGCGGTCGAGGGCCTGGCTCGCGTAGATGTCATCTGCTTTGACAAGACAGGCACACTCACCGAAGGCCGACTGACTGTTGATGAAGTCAGGCTGCTACGAGATCGCAAGGACGTGGTGCAGGCCCTCGGCGCGCTCGCTGCCGCCGAGGAGAGCCCCAACGCCACGATGCGCGCTGTTGCCGGCCAGTTCGAAGAGCCCATCGGGTGGTGGCGCACGGAGACCATCCCCTTCTCGTCCGCCCGCAAGTGGTCGGCGGCGAGCTTTGGAGACTTCGGGTCGTGGGTGATAGGGGCTCCGGAGATGATTCTGCCCAACGATCGGAAGGTTGGGGAAGCAGCCGGATCGGCTGCGGAGGAAGGAAAGAGGGTCCTGCTCCTGGCTCACTCACCAGCGCGCCTGAGCGGTGAATCCCTCCCGCAGGGGCTTGAGGGAATGGCGCTCGTCTTGCTGTCGGACGTTGTGCGAGCCGACGCCGCAGCCACCCTGCACTATTTCGCGGAACAGGGCGTAGCGACCAAGGTGATCAGCGGGGACCATCCCGAAACGGTGGCGGCCATCGCCAGAGCCGTCGGCCTTCCGGGTGCCGACAAGGTGGTGGATGCACGAAATCTCCCCGAAGACGATGCATCCCTGATCGCGATGGTCGAAGAAGCAACGGTCTTTGGACGGGTTACCCCACACCAAAAGAGGGCAATGATCGGTGCGCTCCAAGCCCGGGGGCACGTGGTGGCGATGACCGGCGACGGCGTCAACGACGTTCTCGCTCTCAAGGACGCAGACATTGGCATTGCCATGGGGTCGGGCTCCTCTGCAGCTCGAGCAGTTGCTCAGCTTGTGCTGCTCGACGGGTCATTCGACACGTTGCCGTCTGTAGTGGACGAGGGGCGCAGGGTGATCGCCAACATCGAACGAGTCGCCAATCTCTTCGTAACCAAGACGGTCTACGCGCTGCTGCTGGCCGTGCTCGTTGTCGTGTTCGCCAGCCCATTCCCTTTCGTCCCCCGCCATCTCACACTGGTCGGCACCCTCACCATCGGTGCCCCCGGCTTCTTCCTCGCCCTGGCCCCCACCTCAGTACGCGCCCGGCCCGGCTTCATAACGCGGGTGCTCCGATTTGCGGTACCTGTCGGCGCTCTGGCCGCCGCCGCTACGTACGCCGCCTATGAACTCGCGATCGCGGAAGACGTGACATTGCTGCGAGCTCGCACGCTGGCCACCCTGGTGTTGGTTTCGGTCGGGTTGTTCGCTTTGGTGGTGAACTCTCGACCGCTCACCACGGGGCGCAAGTTCTTGGTCGGCAGCATGGGCGGGATATTCGCGATGGTCTTGCTCACACCAGCATGGCGAGCCTTCTTCGAACTAGAACTCCCCCGACTGGTGGTTGTCCTCGCCGGGATCGGCATCATCGGAATCACCGGCTCGGTCATGTACGGCGCGCTACGAGCCTTTGGTTGGCTGAAGCAGGTGCCGACGCTGTTGCGCACCCCGTTCGAGTCGGTACGCGCCGGCGGTGTCATAGCCCGATTGCGCCGGGTGGGACGGCGCACCCCTTCGGTCGCGGAAGCGGAAGACGGCTAGACCGGATCGATCCGGATGTCGAGCAGTGCGTTCGCCTCACGCAGCGACTCCTCGACCACGGCTGGATCGTCGCCACTAGCGATGATGAACCCGAGATAGCGGTCACCCTCGGGAAGAGTCCTAATCCGTCGGCCGATAGGTGTCGTGATCGTCATCTCAACGACCCCGGGGACCTCGGCGACAGCCTCACGATTGCGGACCCCCTGCAAGATTCCATCCCTCGGAATCGGAATCATCATCGCTCCCGATGCACTACCCACCGAGCGCATGCCGCGTCGGTTCATCCCCAAAGCTGCCCGCAACAGGAGCACCTCGAGACTCTGGGCCAGCATTCCGAATTTGAGCGATCGACCACACAACCCCCCGATGGACCGCGCCGCTATCTCCACGACCTTGGCCCCTGAGGCGGTGAGCCTCAGTTCGGCGTGTATCGGCCCAAACGCCAATCCCAGTGCACCGGTCGCCTCCTCCAGCAGGGCAACAGCATTCTCGAGCACCGCGGCGTCATGACGCGACGGCATCACGTAGAGCGTCTCCTCGAAGAAGGGACCGTCGAGCGGATCCGGCTTGTCGAAGATCGCCAAGACTTCGAGACCGGCAGCCGAGAGCAATCCCTCAACGGCTATCTCGGGGCCTTCCAGGTACTCCTCGAATAGCAGCCGCTCACCTGCGATACCCGCCTCGGCTTGGATCACCGCGATCCGGGCAACTGCCTCTTCGAGTTCGGCGAGATCATCGACCCGGATAACGCCTCTGCTGCCCGACAATGACACCGGCTTGACCACCAATGGAAAGCCGATCGACTCCGCTTTCTTCGCAGCCAAGTCACCTTCCCGATACTCGATGTACTTCGGCTGCGCGACATCCTCGGCTTCCAATAGACGGCGCATTTCGAGTTTGTCGCGGGTGGCTGCGACCGACACGGGATCGTTGTGGGCAAGACCCAATTGTGCGGCGGCGAGTGCAGCGATCATCACGCCGGCATCGTCTACTCCAACTACTGCATCGAGCGGATAGAGCTGGGCGCGTTCCACCAACGCTGCGGCAGCGGCGACAGTGTCGGAACAATCAGCAATCAATACGTCGAGAATCCGTCCCGACGTGATGCCAAGCGACGCGTCTGCCACCAAAACGAGGTCGACTCCAAGCTCATCAGCAGCTGCAATGAAGTCGGGACCTCGATAGGAAGAGGTAGGAACGATCAGGCCGATGGTGGGCATCTGCCCATGATGGCCGCACCCGACTATCTAGCAAGAGCCGCATCTGTACGATGGCCCACTCATGCCACGACAACAAGACGTTCTCGCCCTGACAGATGAAGCCATCGCCGCCATCCTTGGAATCCGCGCCGAAGAACCCGATGCCGAGACCCTGGCCCTCACCGTGGCCATCACCGGCGTGCGCAATCTTCAATTCATTTACGAGCTCACCTTTACTGCGACCGAAGACGGTGACGACGACGACGTCCTCCAGACCTTCGGCGAGCTTGCGGTCCTCACCCGATCCGACAGCGTGGACCGACTCGAAGGAGCGACGATCACGGTGCGAGACGGTGGTCTCGCCATCGACAACCCGACCTCACCCAGCCCCCCGATGGGATCCAGCGCCGGGGTTACCGATGGTCCCGTGGCCGATCGCATCCGCCAAGTCCTCGAGGACCAAATCAATCCGGCGATCGCCTCTCACGGGGGCTTTGCGGAGTTGGTGAGCGTGGAGGACGACACGGCCTTCCTCAAGATGGGGGGCGGGTGTCAGGGGTGTGGATTGGCGCAGGTGACCCTGAGCCAGGGCATCGAGGTGGCGATCAAGGATGCAGTACCCGAGATCAACCACGTCGTCGACGTGACCGACCACGACTCGGGATCCAACCCTTATTACGAGTCGGCCAAGAAATAGCCCAGGCCAGTTCCTGACTAGGCCCGAAGCCGCTCTACCTCGCCCAGCAGTTGGACCACCGCGGCGAGATCGGTAGCAAACTCTTCTCTCGCCTGCAAGGTTGTGAGATCCCCGCCGGTCAACAACTCGCGGTTCTTGGCAAGACCCATTGCGTTGTTGAACAAGACCGTCGACACCGCCTCGGGGCTACGAATGGCCCGCTGTAGGCGGTATTGAGTCCCGAGAGCCAGCGCTGCAGCCACCAGCTCATCCTTGGGTGCATCACGACGGAAATCCACGTCAACGAGTGCATCGGCGAGCACGAGGTAGGCCTCGAAGACAGGGCGCAGAACCCACGAAGATGCAGATGGGTACAAAGAACGCAGAACTTCCTTCGCCTCACCACTCTCGACCCGCTTCTCCCAGCCCGGTACTGACCCCTCGAGTTCGGCGGCGAGCTCAGCCCGGAATTCATCTCGCTCGGCAAAGAAGAACTCGAACTTCAGGAGGTCGCGGATTCTGCGCACCGTGTCCCAAAACTCCTCGATGGGATCGCCGGCGGCCTCGGCTGCAGCCGCCAGCCCAAGTTCGGCAATCGCCCCGGTGGTAAAGAAATGAACGATCGTGTTGCGGTAATAGGCCGCGGCCAGGTGTTGGTCGGAGCCGATCGAGTACACGGTTTGCCGACCGCCTTCGGCCCGACTCACCACACCGTGATCGACAAGAGCATCGAGAGCGGCCTCCACCACACTTGGGTCGGAGAGGTTGATCGGTTCCGAGATCGGCAGTCCCCGACGCTCGACGTAGGCGACCAAGCCGCTCACCGCTGTAACCGTCTCGTCGAGAGTCACTGCGCGGTCAGTCCCTAATAGAGCAATGGTCACAAGAGATATGGGCGTAATCGGCGTGACTCGGTTTATCCGCACTGCGACCTCAAAGGCGAGCTTCTGTACTTCGAGATTGGATTCTTCGGGCTCCGGCTCATGCCCCGCCTCGTAGCGGCTCACAGCATCGGCTACCGATATGGGCTCGCCGAAGTTCACGTAGATACGTCCATAACGTCGCCGCATGGTTCGCAAGACCCGGACCAACCACCCGAACGATTCCTTTTCTTTTACCCCACCGCGCTGTTCGGCCGCATAGGCCCCAACATCCTGGATCTGGTCGTAGGCGATCGAAGTGGGAATCAGCACTACGTCCTCGCAGGAACCCCGCCGCCAGGAATCCACCACGAAGGAAAGAAGCCCGTATTTGGGGGCCTGCAACTTGCCGACACGCGATCGTCCGCCCTCCATGTACCACTCGAGGGGGAATCGCTTCTCGAGCAAGTAGTCGAGGTACCTCTTGAGCGTGTACTTGTAGGCGGCGTTGTCCCTGAAGGCGCGCCGGATGAAGAACAGCCCATGGCGTCGCACCAGTGGCCCAACCGGGAAGAAGTTCATATTGATGCCACCGGCCGCATGGTTCGGAGGAAGTCCGTTCTCATACAGGACGTAGGTGAGCGCCAGATGGTCCATATTCGATTTGTGGCTGGGCAGGAATGCCAAAGAATGCCTCTGGCCCAATTCAGCGATTCGCTCGAGAGCCTCGGGGTCGTAGGAGATCCGTCGGTCGTAGCCGGCCGTGTACACGACCCGGATCAGTGAAGCGACCAGATCTATGACGAACGTGCTCGGTTGAGCGGCGATCTCCTTGAGGTAGCGAGCTGCCTTCTGAGCGAGATCATCGACCCGCTCGCCGGTGGTTGCCGCCAACCGTTCTAGTCCGAGTTGGAACTTTGCCGACCCAAGAAGGTCCTCTGCGAGCAGGCGAGGCACCTTGTACCTGTTGCCCCGAACCCGCCGCTCGGCCACTTCGAGCGCCAGGCTCCCCTGCAACGCGATGTACTCGGCGAAGCCGTACGGATCATCGGGGCGACTGGTCCTGGCCTCCACCCAGCGAACCCGGACCTCCGACAGTGCGGCTGAGGTACCGACGACAACACGGACGCGATCAGGGCGAAAGCGAATAAAGAGTTCCTGGACCAAGCGGTTCGGATCCCGCGGATCACCAAACGTCAGCAGATCGATCAGACGCGGGATACGGCGTCCACTGCGACGGGGTCCCAACCACGCGACCCGAAGCGGCACCAGCAGCGGGTCCCTATCGCTATCGGCAACTTCCCGCAGAGCAGCCCCGATGGCCCGACGAAATCGTCTCCGACGCGACGGTGGAACCGCACACACCCGATAGTCGGCGGTGCGAGGTCGGTTCCGCTCGATCCACTGACCTGTGAGGCGCCGTTCCAGCGAAGAGGAGGCGTCGACGAGGAAGGTGATAGGGCGATCACCAGCTTCAGGCCAAGTCGCCTCGCGTTCAGGAGGTACGGCGTGCAGCGTCACAATTGAAGCTGGTTCCAGTTCGAGTCCACCCGGCGAAGTTACTCCCCGAGCCGAGCGGTGTCAGCGCGGACCCATCCTCGCTCCGGCATCCAGTCGAACGACCTCTCCATTGAGCAGGGTGTTCTCCATGAAATGCTGCACCAAAGCAGCGAAGTCGTCCGGTGTCCCCAGCCGCTGCGGGAATACATGAATCTTGGCCAGCTCCGCTTTGAGCTCGGGTCCCATCCCGTCGATCATCGGGGTATCCATGATCCCCGGCGCGATCGTCATCACCCTGACTCCGATCGCAGCTAGATCTCGCGCCAACGGCAGCGTCATGGCCGCCACGCCTCCTTTGGACGCCGAATAGGCCGCCTGACCGATCTGACCTTCGGTGGCGGCGATCGATGCGACGTTGACTATCAGGCCGCGGCCGCCCTCTTCGTCCGGCTCGTTATCGGCCATGATCTTGACCGCGTTGCGCAGTACGTCGAACGTTCCGATCAGGTTCACGCCGACCACGAATTGGAACAAATCGATCGGGAACAGATCACCGGACCGATTGATCACCCTGGCGGCGTTGGCGACACCCGCAGCATTTACGCAGAGGTCGAGGCCGCCAAGCGTTTCGCCGATGTGGGCGACCGCAGCGGCCACGGCATCCGGATCGCGCACGTCTGCCTCTGCAAAGCAACCACCAACGCGTTCGGCTGCCTCGGCACCTGAACTGGTGGACAGGTCGAGGATTCCAACCTTGGCGCCCGCGGCAGCAAGGCGGGTCACCACGCCGTTACCCAGCCCACTGGCCCCGCCGGTGACGAGTACCCGGGCCCCGTTCACTTCCATCGCGTCTCCTTGGCTATACGTGACCTGGGGGCTGCGGGATATCGGCAAACGCCCTTCCCCGGGCGTCCACGATTTCGTCTGCGATCTGCTCCAGCGAGTCCATCAGCCACAGGAACGCAGCCTCGCCCTCTCGAAAATCGGCCTTGGCCATTCCCTGAACACGCCCCTGCTCCTGGAGCTCGCGCACGTTGCGGAAATTGTCTTTGGGCTCAGTGGTGTAGACGCCGAGCGTCTTGCCGCCGCGCTCATTGACGATGCTGAAGCACGGAACATCACTCGGACCGTCGGCGATATAGATCATGTTGCGGATTGGTACCCGGCGCTGATCACGACTCATCCGGGCGTTTACTTCGATCGTTGGGTTCTTGTTGACACCCTTGTTGATCTCGAATATCGCTCTCGTTTTGGTGGTGTTATCGATCGAGTAGCCGATGTGGCTGATCGCATGGGGCGACTCGTCGACATCGAGACGCTCCCTGAAACCCGGTGGCGCCGGTCGTTCGATAAAGGCATTTGCCCAGACGCCGTCGAGGTGCGGACCGATCACGCTTCCTTCGATGAGTTGGCGGATGCCCGTCGATACGACGTAGTGCTCGACCGTGATCCCCTCCTCGGCGTACTTGGGGTCGCTCTCGACCCGTTTGCGGGTGGCCTCGAAGAAGTCGGGGATCCCGGGAGAGGCTTGGATCTCAGCGCCAAATGCGCGGAGACGATCGTTGGTCAACCCTTCGAAGATTCCGTGCTCAACGTAGGAGAGGATGTGCAGCAAATAGGCAGAATCCCGGCTTATGGCGACATCGCGGCGGTCATAGAAGTCGAGCAGTCCATCGACCTCCCCCCAGAATTCGGCCTCATCGACGCCATAGGCAGCAAATAGCGGATCCTGTTGATTGCCCGGGATGAGGGTCCGGTCGTAATCCCACAGGAAGGCGATGACCGTCTGCGTGTAGAGGGGAACTGGCATGTTCCCTCTTAGGGTACTTCGGGACCCCCGAAGCAAATGCGATCTCCGTCAGCCCACCAGCACTGGAGATCCAGTGGATAGCCTCGCAGCGACCCGTGAGCGTCACCCATGCGTTCGGTGGGCACGATCACGGCCACCCGCCATCCACTCGCCACCGCAGACGCCGCGATCGGGCCAAGCGACGACAGGGCCTGGTGTCCGCTCGGGAAGAACTCGACGAGCCCCTGGCCCGGGGCAAGAACTGCCACGCCGGCGAGGTCACCGACACCTGCAAACTGGCCGAGCGGTGTCTCGACGACCTCGCCCTCGTAATGCATGTGAATCGAGGCCGCCACGGTGGCGGCTGTTTCATATGTGACCGCCTCACGCGTTGCCAGAACCACTGATCGCACCTCTCCAAGGATTACAGCAATGTAGTTTACCCCGATCGGCCCTTGGTCTGCCCCGATCAGCGAGACTCTCCCCCAATGACACTCACCCTCTCCGATCGAGATCAGTCACTTGCCTCAGGTGAGCAGGGGCGTGCTGGCGCCATGGCAATGAGAATGATCACCCGACTCGCCGAGGCCAACAGAGCGAGCCGCCTCATCGATGTCACCTCGGCCCATATCGACTCGTGTCTCTATCACGGTGAGGCCGGCCTCGACTTCGCCGAGCGTCTCGTCGCCGACGGAGGCAGAGTCATCATCCCCACCTCCTTGAACGTGGCCACCTTGGATCTTCTCCATCCCGATCTCTTCAGGGGCGATAAGCGGTTGGCAGAGCGAGGCAAACGGCTGATGGCGGCCTACGTCGCGATGGGAGGAGCGCCGACCTGGACATGTGCCCCATATCAACTGTCCCTCCGCCCGGGCCTGGGCGAGCACGTAGCGTGGGCCGAGTCGAATGCGATCGTGTTCGCCAACTCCGTGCTCGGGGCCCGCACCGGCCGCTACGGAGACTTCATCGATATCTGCGCAGCCATCACGGGACGGGTGCCCGACGCCGGGTTGCATCGCGACGAACACCGACGGGCATGGGCCGTATTTCGGATCGAGGGCGTGTCGGATGAGCTACTCGAGTCCGACGTCATCTACCCGGTTCTAGGACATCTGATCGGTCGCGCAACCGGCGTATACATCCCGGCAATTACCGGCCTACACCCAAGCGCCACCGAAGACGACCTCAAAGCTCTGGGAGCAGCTGCCGCCTCATCCGGTGGTGTGGCGATGTTTCACGCCGTCGGCATCACACCCGAAGCGCCGACACTCGAAGCGGCCACAGGAGGCGCCACACCACGGCTTGATGTCACCATCGGGCCGGTCGAACTGAGACGCGCCCGGGACGAGCTGACAACCCGAACCGAGGGTCCTCTTACCGCAATATCGATAGGAACCCCTCACTTCTCGGTCGCCGAGTTCGCCCAACTTGCGACACTCGCCAACGGGATCACCCTCGATCCCGATATCGAGTTCTATGTCAACACCGGCCGGGAGCAGCTCGCCGCCGCTGCCGCAGCCGGATATCTTGACCCAATTCGCCGTGCCGGGATCGAGATCGTCGCCGACACCTGCGCCTACATCACGCCGATCATGCGGGAACGAGAGGGAATCGTTATGACTAACTCCGGGAAGGTCGCCTACTACGCACCCGGCAACCTCGGAATCGATGTGGCGTTCGGCTCGCTGGCTGACTGCGTGGAATCAGCGCAATCCGGGCGCATCGTCCGCAACGAGGCTGTGTGGGAATGAACCGTGTCTTGCTCAGCGGTACCGCTACCGGGCCCGCGCTGGTGCTGGATGAATCGCTCAGCATGTGGGGCGGGCTCGATCCCGAGTCGGGCGAGATCATCGACCGCAGGCACCCCCAATCGGGAGCGATCGTGACCGGCACCGTCCTCCTGTTGCCCTGGGGCAGAGGATCGTCTTCGGCCTCGAGCGTTCTCGCCGAAGCGATCCGACGGGACACAGCTCCATCGGCGATCGTCATGCTGGAGCCCGACGACATCATCCTTCTCGGAGCCCTCGCCGCAGACGAGCTCTACGGGAAGACCTGTCCGGTGATCGTCGTCGACGCCGCAACATTCGACTCGATAGAAAACGGTGCCGTAGTCACGGTGGGCGAAGACGGGTCAGTAGCCAGCAGCCAGTAGCCAGTAGCCAGTAAAGAAGACCACTCTCCCCTTTGGGGGGAGTCAACGGCTTCACCGCTGGTGGGGGGATCCGCTGAGCCTCTGTCTCGTTCCTCCCCCTCAGGGGGAGGTGGCATCGCCGCAGGCGATGACGGAGGGGGTCACACGGCATCCGATCAATCGACCCCCCTCCCCTCGCTCGCTCCGCTCGATCGGGACTCCCCCCTGAGGGGGGAGAACGAGAAGAGAAACCACTCCCCTCGAGGGTGATCTGTCGCGTTTAGTGCCCGACGGTTGATTGGATCGCTCTCCCCTTTGGGGGGAGTGAAACGGCGCAGCCGTTTGGTGGGGGGTCGCACAACTCTCCCCTTTGGGGGGAGTCAAACGGCGGAGCCGTTTGGTGGGGGGTTGCACAAGCTCCAGACTCCCTGACTTCCCAGCGCTAAATTCGCTTTAGATGAGCGACTACGACATCCAGGCAGTCCCGGTCGGCGACGTACTCGACCTGCGCACCGCCCTTCTGCTGCGCCACCAGGCCGGCTCACCATCGGCATCGGGTGATGACCACCCTGCTGCATTCCACGTCGCCGCGTTCTACGACGATGTCCAAGTAGCGATCGGTTCGATCCACCCCGAGCCCATGCCGGATGGCTACAAGGCCGACGCCTGGCGTATCCACGATTTGGCGGTGGACCACGGACACCGCGGGATTGGAGTGGGAGCAATGCTGATTGAACGATGCCTGGAACACGCAGTCGATCATGAAGCGCGAGCAGTGTGGTGTTTTGCGCCGGCGGGAGCATTCGGATTCTTTGAGCGGTACGGATTCCAAAGGACCGGTGACCCCATCGATGCCAGCACCGGTCCGCAGTATCTGCTGTTCGCCCCACTAGGCCCGCGGCACCGTTCCTGGTCTATCTAGGGGAATCAGATCTGGCTGAGTTGGGTTCAGTTGCGTAGATGACCGATTTCACACTCCATGTCTTGGCGATTTCGGGCAGCCTCCGCGAAGGCTCGTACAACACAGCCCTTCTCCGGGCTGCAGCCGATATTGCGCCTCCTTCCCTAAAGATCGACATCTTCGGAATCGGAGATCTCCCCCTATTCGATGCGGACGTCGAAGCAGCGGGCAACCCCCAACCGGTAGACATATTCCGCAGCGCCCTGGCCGATGCCGATGCGTTGCTCCTGGCAACTCCTGAGTACAACTGGTCGACTTCGGGAGCACTGAAGAACGCGATTGACTGGGCCTCCAGAGGCGGCACAGATTCGCCCCTCAACTTCAAACCAGCTGCGCTTCTTGGCGCCGGCGGACGATTCGGCACCTTGCGCGCCCAGATGCACCTGCGCGAGATCCTCGCTCACAACCAGGTTCGCCTGGTCACCAATCCACAAGTCCTGGTCTCTACGGCTTCGGAGAAGTTCGACACCGAAGGCAAGCTGATGCATGAACGCACCATCGACCAGGTTCGTCGGCTGCTCGGGTCACTGGAGAAGCTGGTCCGACAGGATCAGGGAGCAGTTCTCCCACAGCGTTAGCCTCAACCTCCATGAGTGAGTGGTACCGAACTGCAGTCTTCTACGAGGCGCTGGTCAGATCCTTCTCGGATTCGAACGGTGATGGCGTTGGCGACCTCCGAGGACTCACTGACAAGCTCGATTACCTCCAATGGCTCGGTATCGACTGCATTTGGATCCCGCCCGTTTTCCAATCCCCGATGCGTGACGGCGGCTACGACGTCAGCGACTTTTACGCCGTCCAGCCCGAATTGGGGACCGTCGACGACCTCCATGACCTGATCGAAGCAGCCCACGCCCGTGGTATTCGTGTCATCTCCGACCTGGTGTTGAATCACACATCCGATGCTCACGAGTGGTTCCAACGCTCTCGCCAGCCGGGATCGCCCCATCGCGACTGGTACGTGTGGAACGACACTGCAGATCGATATCCCGACGCCCGGATCATCTTTCTCGACAGCGAGGACTCGAATTGGGCCTGGGATGAGAGCGCCGGCGCGTACTTCTGGCATCGCTTCTACTCCCACCAACCAGACCTCAATTTCGACAACCCCGACGTGCGCTCGGCGATGCTGGAAGTCGTCCGCCATTGGCTCGGGTTCGGATTCGATGGATTCCGCCTCGATGCCGTCCCCTACCTCTTCGAGCGCGACGGAACGAACGGGGAGAACCTGCCTGAAACCCACCAGTTCCTGAAAGAGGTTCGCTCATTGGTCGACCGGGAGTTCCCCGATGCGGTCCTTCTATCAGAGGCGAATCAATGGCCCGAGGACGTAGTCGAATACTTCGGTGACGGTGACGAATGCCACATGAATTTCCACTTCCCGGTAATGCCGCGCCTCTACATGGCATTGGCCCGCGGCCAGGCGGAGGACATTCGCTCGATCCTCGCAGCAACTCCCGACCTTCCCGCCGGCGGTCAATGGGGTGTCTTCCTTCGCAACCATGATGAGCTGACCCTTGAAATGGTCACCGCCGAGGACCGCCAATTCATGTGGGATACGTTTGCACCCGACCCCACGATGCGCCTGAATCTGGGGATCCGAAGGCGTCTTGCGCCGTTGCTCGATGGTGATCGAAGATCCATCGAGTTGCTCCACGGAGTACTGCTCTCACTGCCGGGGAGCCCCGTTCTGTACTACGGCGACGAGATCGGAATGGGCGACGACCACACGCTCCAGGATCGCGACGGCGTTCGCACTCCAATGCAATGGACGGATGAGCCGGGTGCCGGATTCTCCGCGGCCGCGCCAGACGCGCTGAGTTTGCCGCTGGTCTCGGCCGAGGGGTACCGACCCGCCGATGTAAACGTTGCTCAGCAGCGTGCCGAGCCCGGATCGCTCCTCAACTGGCTGAGAACGATGCTGGAGACGAGAAGATCTCATCCGGAGATGGGCCTCGGGTCATTCGAGATCCTCGACGCGGCCAATCCGGCGATTCTCGCCTACTCCCGTGTGCTTGACGACAGGGTGACCCTCGTACTCGCCAACTTCGAGAAAGAAACGCAACATGCCCATATCGCCGGTCCGCAACTCGCCGGGCGTGTGGCGATCGACATCACGACCGGCGACCAATTGGTCGGAGTGGGTTCAGATCCGTTCGAAATGGACCTTGGTGCGCTCGAGTTCCGCTGGCTGGAACTCGCTTCGGGCGCGTAAGAGCCGGAAGACACTTCAGCAACTTGCTGCCACGAGAGGACTGGCTCGCGGGTCTTCCGGCTCCGGTGATCGGGTTGGAGTCGCCACCATCCGGCATCACCGGACAAGCAACCACTCCCTGGTGGTCGCTTAGCGCCCGACCACCTCCAGAGTCCCATAAATACTGCTACTAATTTGGACCACCTCCTCTCTCTGGTATTGGCAGTCAAGCATTTGTGGCGCCCAAATGCGTGCAAAAACACCGTTTGCAGAGCTCGGCGCCCCATTTCGCTTTGAAAAACTTGCGATTCCGTGGCATCGTGGCGTCCGATGAGCAGTCAATCCCTGTCAAAACTGTCTGGAGGGCGCCCCCGCAAGACCTACGGGAGCGATCGCGCGTGCTCGGCTGGCGGATGCACCACCCAGCTTTCTTCCTACAACAAGAACGACTTCTGCTGGAATCACTTCCAGCCGGTCCCCAAGCCAGCACGGATCCCGACCCCGCCAAAGAGCTAGCCGGACGGGAAACTCGATTTCGCCGGCCACCCTTCCACGCAATGGCCAGCAACTGGTGTGGCCAGATGTCGCAGTTGACCCATTTGTGCTGGAATTGGCGGCATGAACACAGAACACTTCACCCTTCATGAGATAGTCGCCGGAGTGTGGGCCGCTGAGGCCGACCTTGGAGGAGCGTCAGTCGGGAACGCCGCCATCATCGACGCCGGTGGCAAAACGATCGTCGTCGACACTTTCATGACCAATGTCGCCGCCAGGGAACTGCGCCAGGCTGCAGAGGAGTTGACCGGCAACCGCGTTTACCTCGCCGTAAACAGTCACTGGCACGAAGATCACACCGGCGGCAATCAGGTTTTCGGCGACGTACCGATCGTCTCCACCAGCACGACGATGGAGCAGGTGGTCGAAAACGCCCCAGACGACATCGGCGCCTGGCAAGCCGAGATCGACACCGCGATCGACTCTCTCACCGCAGCAGCTGAGGCGGGTGATAAAGCCGCAGCCAAACGACTCGACCAGCAGCGCCACTTCAGGAATCATGCCGACAACTTCAAGCTGGTTCTTCCCGATCTTCTCATCGACGGACGCCTCGTGATCGAAGGTGAGCGTCGGGTCGAAATCGAGACCCAGGGCGGCGGCCACACAGTCAGCGACACGTTCGTCTGGCTTCCCGCCGAACGTGTGCTCGTCACCGGCGACCTGTGCTGGAACGGGATTCATCCTCGGATGCACGATGGGTTTCCTGCCGCGTGGGCGGAATACTCCGAATCGCTCATCGGACTCGACCCGAGCCACGTGATCCCGGGTCACGGGGTGCCGGGAACCATCGATGCCCTGCGTGA
>CAXMOL010000193.1:0-7039 GCA_964194935.1 uncultured Kiloniellaceae bacterium | reverse complement strand
CGCGGCGGATGCTCCCAAGCCTTCGATGTCGATGGCGGAGAGGTCGGAGTTGCGAGACTCCGTGGCAGACGCCCTCGGCATAGGTGACGAAGAGCCGGCCGTCGATCCAACGACCGAGCGACGAGTGCCATGGGCTTCTCTCGGTATCGCGGCGGCGACATTGGCCGGATTGATGGCGATTGTTCCAATCGCCGGGCTGCTTTCCACCGGCGGAGCCGATGACGCTGCCTCGCTGGAACTTGGTGCATTGGCGCCCACCTCGACGGCTGCAGCTGCCGCCGATGCCGAGATGCGAGCCGGCACCGCCACCGAGGAGATGGCGGCCGTTGGCGAGGCGGATATGAACGATGCACTCATGTCCGGCGAAACCAGCAACGATGGAGCAGCCTTTGGTTCATCAACGACCGTCCCCCGCACCACTACCGCCGCTGCGGCACCCGCCATTTCCACCACCCTGGTGACAACCACCACTGATGCACCGACCGAGAGTTCCACGACCTCCTCGACCGCCAACGAAGCGGTCCAGCAATTGACTGCTGAACTCGAGGTACTCAAATCTGATCCGGCGACCGTCACCGAATCTGCCGGCGAAGCCCTCGAGGACAACTCTTGCTACGTCGAGGACACCGGAATTCGGGTGGATCCCCCTCCATCGCGATTTACGTTCGAGTATGAGAACGGAGAACTGACCGTCATCGTGTACTTCGAGTTGCTTGGAGCCGAGCTCGGACCGTTCCAGGTATGGGGCCTTCCCGATTGCGCCGATCTCGTAGTGATTCCATGATCTTCAAAGGTCGTTCGGGGGCTCGCTAACCTCAGATCGTGGAGGACTTCCCGACTCGTATTGCCGACTTCTTGGAATCGATCGCCACCCGCATTCGAGCGCTGACGGTCGATCGCCTGGCAAGCGTTATCAAGTACGTGGCTCTGGGGTTGGTCGCGGCCGCTCTGGTGACTATCGCATTCATCTTCCTGTTGGTCGGAATCTTCCGAATTGTCGAAGAGCTGGTCTTCAAGGCATGTGACTGCACACAAGCTATGGAGATTTCATATGGCGCGGTCGGGGGACTATTCCTCATCGTTGGAGCGTTGCTTTGGTCGCGACGAACACGCAGCAAGTCCAAGGATTCAGAATGACTGAGAAAGTGATCATCATCGGCTCGGGACCGGCTGGTCTCACTGCTGCCATCTATGCGGCGCGTGCCGGCCTCGAACCGCTCATGATCGAGGGGATGGAGGCAGGCGGACAGTTGATGCTTACAACCGACGTCGAGAACTACCCCGGGTTCCCCGATGGAGTCATGGGACCTGAGATGATGGAACTCTTTCGCAAACAAGCCGAGCGGTTCGGCACGCGCATCCTTCGATCCGATGTGAGCCGGGTCGACTTCTCCGAGCGGCCATTCAAGATATGGATCGGCGATGAGCTCCAGGAGGCCGAGGCCGTCATCATTTCGACCGGCGCATCGGCCCGGTGGCTTGGAGTCCCCGGAGAAGAGAAACTGCGCGGGCATGGAGTTTCGGCGTGTGCCACCTGCGACGGATTCTTTTTTCGCGATCGTGAGATCGTCGTCGTCGGCGGCGGCGATTCTGCGATGGAAGAGGCCCTCTTTCTCACCAAGTTCGCATCGAAGGTGACGATCGTGCATCGTCGTGATGAATTCCGCGCTTCGAAGATCATGGTCGATCGCGCACTCGCCCATGACAAGATCGATGTTCGTTGGAACAGCGTCGTCGAAGAAGTACTCGGCGAAGACTCTGTAACCGGAGTCACATTGCGCAACGTCGAGTCCGGCGAGACGGAGGAGTTCACCACCGAAGGTGTGTTTGTCGCCATCGGACACACTCCCAACACCGCCGTATTCGATGGCCAGCTGGACCTGAATGAAAAGGGTTACCTGGAAACATTTGAGAAGACAATGACTTCGATCCCCGGCGTGTTTGGTGCTGGAGATGTGGTCGATTTCACCTATCGCCAGGCGATTACCGCTGCGGGGATGGGGAGCGCAGCGGCGATTGATGCCGAACGTTGGCTCGAATCGCAGGAATGAAGGACAGGTTCAACCGGTTGATACCGGATGTAATAGTTACTTAGGAGGTGAAGGTCGCCCAGCGGCCGGATCACAATGGCTGAGAACACGATGACCGCAACGGATGCGGCTTTTAATGACCTCATCAACGGCGATAAGCCGGTTCTCGTCGACTTCTGGGCCGAGTGGTGCGGACCTTGCCGCATGGTCGGGCCGATCGTCGAGGAGATCGCTGGCGAGTACGCCGGCAAGATCAACGTCGCAAAGCTCAACGTCGACGAAAACCCACAGACTGCGATGCAGTACGACGTCATGAGTATTCCGACGATGATCGTCTACCAGGACGGTGCCGAGAAGAAGCGCATCGTCGGAGCTCGCCCCAAGCACGCACTCCTCGCCGAGCTCGACGAGTTCATCAACTAACAGAGCTGTGCGACGATAGGTGCCGCATGGCGCTCTATCGACGAGGAACTCAAGGAGAGCCGGTCCGGGACATCCAGGACCGGCTCTCCGCGTTGGGATTCAACACCGCCCCCGACGCTCCAGGCGACTTCGGGCAAGCAACCGAGTCAGCGGTGCAAGGCTTTCAAGAGACAAGAAGTCTCGCCGTCGACGGAATGGTGGGTCGCGAGACCTGGCGCACACTCGTCGATGCCGGGTTCGTTCTCGGTGACAGGCAGCTCTACTACCGCATGCCCATGCTTCATGGCGACGATGTCGCCGAGCTGCAACGAAACCTGAATGCCATCGGATTCGACGCCGGCGACGTAGACGGAATCTTTGGACCTGATGCCTTACGGGCCGTCCTCGACTTCCAGCACAACCGGCAGATGGCCGAGGACGGAATCGCCGGACCGGCGATGGTCAGTGAACTGCGTCTGATGTCGCGTGAGACATCAAAAATGGGGCGTCACGAAATCCGAGAGCGTGCCTGGTTGGCGTCGCTTCCGGCGACCCTCGCCGGTCATCGCATCTTTATCGATCCGTTTTGCCGATCCGATGATGAGTCCTCGGCCGCCTGGCGGGCCGGAGTCGCCGCCGCAGCCCGACTACGGGATCTCGGAGCGCATCCGATTACATCTCGATCGTCGGACACTCGCCCTGCAGAGCGGTTGCGGGCCCTTCATGCCAATGAGCGAGCGGTGGACATCGTGATCGCTTTCGCCGTACCGGCAACGGACACGCCGGGGATCTACTCCTTCGCCTCACCACTGAGTCACAGCGCCGCCGGCCTGGCTCTCGCCGGCGGTCTCGCTTCAGTGCTCGGATTGAAACCGCTGGGGCGGGTGATGCCGATCCTTCGCGAGACCCGGGCCCCTGCCGTGGTAATCGCCACTGAACCGCTCAACGATGAGTTGGGTGCACTCACTATCGACGCTCTCGAGACCTGGTTGGGGTCTGAGGCAGCAGCCCGGGCCGTCAGGTAGTGACCCGACTACCTACCATTTATTACCAAGTCGGGGAGAGTTGCTGACTATCCCCCGAGCAATCCGCGATAGATCCGTTCTAGGTCGTCGAGCGATCCGAACTTGATCACCATCTTGCCGCCGCCCCGCGCTCCGTAATTGATGTTGACGGTGGTCCCTAGGTTGTCGGCGAGACGTTCCTCGAGAGCAACGATCTCGGCAGGGCGCTCCACCTTGGATCGCCGCTTGCGGGCTGCCGGCTTTGCTCCAGGGCCATCACGCCGATCGCGGACGGCTTCTTCAACCTGACGGACCGACCATTGTTCGGCGGCGGCCTGTTCGGCGATCGAGATCGCGTAGGAATTATCTTCCAGACCGAGGAGGGCACGACCTGCTCCCGCAGATATCCGTCCGTCCGCCAGCAGGCCTTGAATCTGCCCAGGCAGATTCAACAACCGAACCGCATTTGTCACCGCCGACCTGCTCTTGCCAACTCGCTGTGCCACATCTTCGTGCCGCATGTCAAAATCTTCCATAAGGGAGTTGTAGGCCTCGGCTTCTTCCAGCGGACCCAAATCTTCACGCTGCACATTTTCGATAAGTGCTTCGGCGAGACGAGCAGCGTCATCGCTCTCACGGACGACGGCCGGGATCTTGTCGAGCCCGGCGAGCCTGCTGGCGCGAAGTCGACGCTCCCCTGCCACCAGGATGTGTCGACCGGCGCCATCCTCCGGCCCGACAACTATTGGTTGCAGGACGCCCACTTCCCTTATCGACGCAGCCAGCGCTTCCAACGAGTCTTCATCGAATCGGATCCTGGGTTGTCGGGGGTTGGGATCGATCTTGTCCAGCGAGATGCTTCCTGCGCTCAGCTCGTTCTTGGGGACCGCGAGCAAGGCATCGAGTCCTCGGCCAAGGCCGGACTTACGTGCTGCGGCCATGTCTCTTCCTCCATTCTTTGGCGAGCGATCTATATGCAACCGCCCCTTTGCTCTTCGGATCAAACGACTCGATCGGCTCTCCATAGGACGGTGCCTCGGCCAAACGGACGGTTCGGGGGATGACTGTGCGATATGCGGTGTCGCCAAAGTGCTCGCGCACCTGGGCGCTGACCTCTCCGGCGAGAGTGGTGCGGCGATCGTACATGGTAAGCACCGCACCTTCGATAAGCAGTCGAGGGTTCAAGTGTGATTGGATAGCCTCAATAGACCGCAACAGCTGTGTCAAGCCCTCCAAAGCGTAATATTCGGTCTGAATTGGTATCAAAACCTCGTCGGCGGCGGTAAGCGCATTTACGGTGATGAGCCCAAGACTCGGTGGGCAGTCGATAAACACCGCATCGAACTTGGATTCCATCCCTTCGAGGGCCTGGTTGAGTGCGTGCTCGCGCGACATCCGGGCGACCAGTTCGATCTCGGCTGCGGCTAGATCGATCGATGACGCCAGGACGAAGAGGTCCTTTACGCTGGTCGGTTCTATCCCGTCGTCGATGTCGCCTTGACCAATTATCAGATCGTAGGTGTTGACCTGCACGGAATGCCGATCGACCCCCAGGCCCGAGGTGGCGTTGGCCTGCGGGTCGGCATCAATGATGAGGACGCGCTCCCCCATCCCGGCCAGCGCAGCACCCATATTGATCGTGGTCGTGGACTTTCCCACTCCACCCTTTTGATTGGCAACCGCGATGACCACGCGGTTTTTCTTTTTACTCACCGGTGCGCATGATAAGTAGCCAGGCTGGAGATTCAAGGATTACCGGCGGGACCTCGAGTATTTCGGCATCCAGGCCCATCGCATTGGCCACACCGACGAGATCTCGTGAACGATCCGGTGGCTGGGCCCTGCGACTCAATCCCAATACCGCCGTTCCTGGAATGTCGAGGAGTTTGGCGCTCAACCCAACCGACTCGGAGGCCTTTACCGAACCGCGATACACGAGTCCAGACCATTCGTCGGCTACGTCGAAGGCGTCTCCCTGAAATACATGGACGTTCTCGAGGCCGAGCACTCTCACCACCCGCTGCAGCAGCCTGATCCGGCGTCCACCACGGTCGAGCAGGGTGACTTCACAGTCCGGCCACAAGATGGCGAGGGGAATCCCGGGCAATCCGACGCCGGTACCGATATCGAGTATCTCTGTCGGTGGCTCCGGCCAGGCTGTGGCGAATAGGAGGCTGTCCGCGATGTGTCGCGACCAGATCCGATCGGCCTCCCGGGGTCCGAGACCGCCGGCCGGGATGGCTTCAGCCTCTAGCCACAGGGCGTAGGCCTCCAACAGCTCCGCTGAGGCGTCGGTCAGTGGGTGACCGGCCCAACTCGCCGCGCTCCGCGCAGCCTCTACCGATTCCATGGCCGGATTATGCCTCAGCGACGGTCTATCGGACTGTCAATGCAAGTTCCACGTGAAACACAGCGCCGCCCGACAGGGCGGCACGACCATGCGGAGGCGAATCGGGGCCGAACAGGACCCGAACGCCGCAGCCAAGACGAAACAAGGAGCCGCCGTAGGCGGATCAACCGTGCGGAGGTGCTTCGGGGTACTGAGAGCCCCCCACCAACGGCTTCGCCGTTGACTCCCTCCAAAGGGGAGGGTGATCTCTGACTGAGGACCGGGAATTGAGTACTTGCCCCCTCACTTTCACACGAGACACTGCGCTGCCGGGGGCGGCTCATCCATACGGAGGCCCTTCGGGGTACTGAGAACCCCCCACCAACGGCTTCGCCGTTGACTCCCCCCACAGGGGAGAGTGATTTTGGACCGAAGACCTACTACCGGCTGCTCGATCCCCCCTCTTTCGCTCGAAACAAGGCGCCGCCGCAGGCGGCTCGACCGAGCGGAGGCGCCTCGGGGGCCGAGCAGGACCCGAACGCTGCAGCCAAGACGAAACGAGGCGGGTCCCTCGGTCGTCAGGGCATCGGACAGGGAGAATTGGGAGCCGAGAACCCCCCACCAACGGCTTCGCCGTTGACTCCCCCCAAAGGGGAGAGTGATCTCTCACTGAGGACTCCTTTTCCCCTGAAACAAGGCGCCGCCCTAGGCGGCTCGACCCCGCGGAGACGCTTCGGGGTACTAAGAACCCCCCACCAACGGCTTCGCCGTTGACTCCCCCCAGAGGGGAGAGTGGTTTTTGATTGAAGGCTCCTGTTTCACGTGAAACAAATGGTCGCCCGGCAGGGCGACACCACCATGCGGAGGCGAATCGGGGCCGAACAGGACCCGAACGCCGCAGCCAGAATGAAACAAGGAGCCGCCCGACAGGGCGACACCACCATGCGGAGGCCCTTCGGGGTACCGAGAACCCCCCACCAACGGCTTCGCCGTTGACTCCCCCCACAGGGGAGAGTGATCTCTGCCTGAAGACCCCCTTTTCACTCGAAAGAGGGCGCCGGTGCAGCCGGCTCGATCGAGCGGAGGTGCTTCGGGGTACCGAGAACCCCCCACCAACGGCTTCGCCGTTGACTCCCCCAAAGGGGAGCAACACATCCCCCAACTTTGTTCTCCCCCCTCAGGGGGGAGTCCTGATTGAGCGGAGCGAAAGAGGGGAGGGGGGTCGTTCCACA
This sequence comes from uncultured Kiloniellaceae bacterium, assembly GCA_964194935.1. GTDB lineage: Bacteria > Actinomycetota > Acidimicrobiia > Spongiisociales > UBA11373 > JACZWZ01. The sequence continues at coordinate 42 of CAXMOL010000193.1, read as the reverse complement.
GTTACTCCCAGGCTCGTGACCCCCTCCGTCACCGGCCATGCC
>CAXMOL010000192.1:0-3548 GCA_964194935.1 uncultured Kiloniellaceae bacterium | reverse complement strand
ACTTTGCGTTCTGGCATTCGACCCTCCTAGATCACCTCACAACGTATCAAATCGAGAGTGGGGCGACAGCCCGTCTATGAAGATTCGGCACATGCCTGCCGGTCGGCTTCACCGATTCCGTCGCCGCTCACGGACACCACCACCCAACTAGCCTCGCGTTTGATGGAACGTAGAACAGACTTGGGCAGGCTCGGGCGGCTGACGATTGGCGCCGTCGGATTCATCCTTATCACCGCTGCGTGCGGTGGTAGTGACCGTCTGGACCTCGGAGCTCCCGCCGATCAGACCAGCGCTTCGACCGCTGCCCCAAGCACCGCAGCAACCGACGCCCCGGCCGTCGGGGGGAACGATCGAAGTACGGAAGTGATCGGCCGGTGGGAGGTGACCCACTACGTGCTTCCCGACGGTGCGTTTACCAACGTGGTCGGCGCCGATCCGGTGTTCATGGAGTTCAACGCCGACGGCACCCTCGCGTTTCACACCGGGTGTAACAGTGGGGGAACCGACTTTGCAACGAGCGGCGCCTATTTGGTTCCCACCTCGGGATTGGACGACACGCCCGAGGGCCAGCCGATCACCATCGGACCGTTGTTCGAACAGACCGAGAGGGGTTGTGAAGGGTTCCTCGGCGATCAGGATCGTGACCTTCCAGCCAACATGGCCGCTGCCACCCGGTTCCGGATCGACGACGGTCAACTTCGCTTGCTCGACGAGTCCCTGCTGATCGAAGCCACCAAAGCGGGATGAGCACCCTGCTTTAGATGATCCGCTGGTGGACCTTCTCCAGAATCGCTGCTTCACGTTCGGATGCCGCGTCGTCGAGCCCTGCAGCCTGATCCAGATAGGCCGCTCGATCTGACTCATCGGTCAGGCCACTGGCATTGATCCGTACGTTCAGGTGCGCACCGCGAACCGCTGCACGGATCATGAGTGCTCCCACACCGGCATCGGATACCGACGACTCCAGGCCTTCCTCTGCCATCACGGCGACAACCTCCAATGCCTCTACCGATGCCTTCATGACGGCAATCGGAACGTCGATGGCTCCCCGGGTTCCTGCCTGAACGGCTGAGTCACGCGCTTCTGCCTCCTCGTCGGTGCCCGAAGGCATGCGGTAGGCCTCCATCAGGACACCGAAGGCCTCCGTATCGGCGTCGACGAGTGCCAGCAGGCGGGTGTGTAGCTCCTTGCCCCGAACTGCCCAGTCCGAAAACTTCTCCCAGCGGTCATCCCAACCCCGCTTGTGCGCCGAGAGATTGGCGACCATGGTTCCGAGGGCCGCCCCGAGAGCGCCGGCGAGAGCTGCCACCGATCCGCCACCGGGAGCAGGCGATTCGGCAGCCGTTTCCCGGGTGAAGTCGATCAGACTGAGAGAAGCCAACCTGCCTCCGAACTGAGCCATCCGCCATTCGATGATCTTGTCTCCCGCAACGAAGGGCGTCAGGTCGTCGAGACCCATAGAGGTCGCCGCTAGGTGGACGATCTCCTCGTCGGGGATCCCGTGCGACCGCTGCTGCAGGGTCAAATAGTGACGGCCAGCATCGAGCATCGCCTGCAGCGGCACCATTCCTACGATCTCGGAGCCGGTGACCCGCATTCCACGGACCGTTGCGCTATTTCGTACGGCGTCAAAAGCGGCGTGCAGCGGTGTCACCGAGAGATCTGTGAGGTTCATCGACACCTGCGCCTGTTGGTACTCATCGATGTACCAGCCGATCGCCTTGACGGACTCGAGTGCCCCCGGCTTCCACACGGGTTCACCAGCAGAATCCCGCACCACGTCACCGGTCAGCGGATCGCCGGTTCGCTCAACCCTGCCCCGTTCCCGAACATCGAAGGCGACCGCGTTGGCTCGCCGGGTGGAGGTCGTGTTGAGGTTGACGTTGTAGGCGATGAGCAACGAGCGGGCGCCTACGGCGGTTGCCCCGCTGCGCTGGTTGACTTGGTCAGGACCGAAATCGGGCTGCCAAGCCGGATCGGCGAGCTTGTCGGCCAGTCCCTCGTATTCTCCGGCGCGGACGTCGGCCAGGTTGCGACGATGGGGAGCCGACGCTGCATTCTCGTACAGGTACACGGTGAGCCCGGCCTCGCCAAGACGGCGGGCCGCTTCCCGTGCCAGTTCGGCAACCTCGTCCATCGTGATCCCAGCAATCGGAACAAACGGGCACACATCCATCGCTCCAAAGCGAGGATGCTCCCCACTGTGGAGGCGCATATCGATCTGCTCGGCGGCTACACCGCCGGCCCGTACCGCACCTTCGACTACGGCACCGGGAGATCCGACGAAGGTGACGACGGTCCGATTGGTGGAGACCCCCGGGTCTACGTCGAGGAGCACTACACCTCCGACGGATTCGATCGCCGCAGTGATCGCCCTAATCACCTCGGGATCTCGACCGTTCGAGAAATTGGGCACGCATTCGACGAGTGGCTGGTTCACCTCGTCAGGCTATCAGCACACCCTTGGGTCGATTTGCGCCGTCTGCCATCAGCCCAGTGAGGTCCACACCAGGGTGTCAGGATGGAACTGGCTCCAGGCGAACCAAAACGCTTGGTGACTGGTGGCAGCGGTTCCGTCGGTGAACTGGGCGATGAGGCCGGCGCCGTCAGACAGAATCACGACCCCGGCGAGTTCCACGTCTTCGCCCGCTGCGATGGCCCGCGCCGCCTCCCCGACAGGGAAAGCCAGCGGCGTTCCGTCCGGAGCCGTGACCCCTACGACTGGTTCCTGCACCGGCAGCCGTGGGTCGACATCGCCAATTGGGAACACGGGACCGTTGTCGTCGCGGCCCCCGAGCGGGTCGAGGGGGTAGCTGCGACCGATGCCGCCGTCTTCGGCCACGATCGTGGTGTCGGGATGCGCCGCCTTCCAGTCCGCCCAGGTGCTGGTTACGACCGACACCGGCTCCAGACTGAAACCGGCATCGTGCAGCGGTCCGGTGAGTGCCGTGCCGAGAAACGTGTCGAACATCGAGAACGTGTTGAGATCAAACATCACCTTGTTGGATCGGGTGAGCAGTCCCGAGGTGCGCAGTTCGACGGTGTCGAACCCCGGGGGAACGACGTCGGTGACATAGGCCTGGGCCGATCCGCACAGTGTGCAGTACGGGATACCGATACGGACCCCGCCAAGCGTGTCATTGACCATCTCGTGGATCTCCATGAGGTTCTTCGGGTAGGCCCGAGCCTCACCGTTTACGACGACACCGAACACCACCCGATCATCCGGATACCAGTCACCGTCCTCCGCATTGGTTACAGCCGGGTCATCGAGCGCCGGAATGCATCCGTTGGGACAGGGAAGCGCCACAGCCGAGATGGGGCGGTCGTCGATCAGTACCCCGCCCCAGCTCAGGTGTCGCCAATCGACGTCGCCGTTCGGATCGGCAAAGAACGGCTCCCAACCCGGTTCAACGATCGTGAACAGAATGCGCTTCCACTCCACGTACCCGGGCGGCGCCGGCGTATCCCACCCGATGAGGTGATCGGTCACCGCACTCCAGACCGGCCCCGGTGGGACCCGGGCGCCGGTGAGGGACTCGAACGAG
>CAXMOL010000191.1:0-2416 GCA_964194935.1 uncultured Kiloniellaceae bacterium | reverse complement strand
GTTGCCGAGCTTGCGATGGTGCTCCATATCGTCGGTGCCACCGCCCTGTACGAATCTGGATCCCTTCACGAAGTCGGCACCCACCTCCAGCATTCCGACGAAGGCCGGAATCTCCCTGGGATCCGTGGACCCATCGGCGTCCAGCATCACGACAATGTCACTCGTCGCCGCCTCAAAGCCCGATCGGAGGGCAACGCCCTTTCCCGGCCGCTCTTCTAGGACCACCACGCAGTCAGGAAGGATCTGCCGAGCGATATCCACGGTGTCATCTGTCGAGCGTCCGTCGACGATCACCACCTCGTCAACGGATTCGGGCAGGCGGCGCAAGACATGAGGAATATTCTCAGCCTCGTTCAGAGTCGGAATGACGACGGTCACGGTCGGACTGGAGGTGGCACCGCGATGCCGCTGGGGTCGCTTCCACTGCGGGATCACACCCACCACGGCCCCGGTTCTCTCGGATACGCCCTGTCGGGCGATCGCGGGCGTCGCCCCGTTCCCTGTCGGCCCGCGTTCGCCATTGCCACCCCAACCGTTGACCGCGTCGCCGATCTCAGACGACGGCAAGACGAATCCGTGGTCGAATCCGCCAACTCGCGGCAGTTTCCGACTGCTGACGCCCGGCCCTTGACCGTCGTCGGTAGCTTCTCCTGAATCCGGGAAGGGGAGAACGACCGACCAGCCGAGCGTGCGTTTGATGGCCTCGGCCGTGTCGAGATCCGTTCTGATCAGGTCCGGCTTCCGCTGCGGGCTGCCCGCGGCATGCGATTGCTCGAGGATCGATCCGAGAAGATCGGTAACTCGGTCAAGAGCGCCTGAGTCATCACTGCCGATCACCACTTGCTCCGGGTTCAGGAAGTCACTCACTGCTCGTCCTGGGCGCATCAGACTGGGGTTCGACACGAGCAAAGCTCCGTCCGCGTGTTCCACAAGAGCGTCTTTGATGATCGAGCCCAACCAGCTCCCATCACCCATTGGAGTTGTGGTGGTGACGACGACCAGGTGGTCGCGGACAGCGGTGTTTCCGATCGAACGGACGGCGGCGACGAGCGACTCATTGCCGGGACGATCGAAAGGGTCCGATAGTTCGTCGATGCAGAGGAAGGTCGTTTCTGTCTGGCGGATCGCGGCACCGACGTCGGCACCGAATACGAGTCGCCCTACTCGCTGCTGATCCTGGAGCAGGTCGGCGAGCCCGGGCTCAAGATCGGGGGCCGGGTCGATCTCCAACGCGTCCAGCCGGGGATGATTGAGCTCGACCAACACGATGTGATGACCGATCGACGCCAGGCAGGCGGCGACCACGGTCGCCGTTGGCCCGTCTCCGACCACCGCGATCGTGCGGTTCGCACTCAAGCACCCTCACTTTCCGTAGCTGTCGCTCAACCGACCACAGGTTCTAGTGGTTGTGGCGACAGCCCCTTGTCCCAACTCGAATCCGACTGTAGGCCACTTTAAGTAGTCAGTCAACCCACTATCAGTAGCGATGACCAGGCTCGGGCAGGTCCAAGGAGGTCACTCTCTGTAGTCGCGACTCCGGCAAGTGAGACAGCCGCATCGTTGAGGTGCGCAACGACCTCGCGTGATCGCTCCGCTCGGCTCCGGTTACTCTCCTCGTCGTTGTCCACATTGGAGTCCTGTCATGAAGTTTGGTGCGTTCGTACCCCAGGGTTGGCGTATGGATCTGGTCGGGATCCCTGCCGCTGAGCACTGGCCGACGATGCTCGCCGCGGCCAAGAAGATCGAAGCTCTCGGGTACGACACTGCGTGGGTCTACGACCACTTCCACACGGTCCCCGAACCGACTCAGGAAGCAACCCACGAGTGCTGGACGCTCATGGCTGCCCTCGCCGCCGCCACCGACACGATCCGCCTTGGTCAGATGTGCACCTGCAACTCCTATCGACTCCCGTCCTATATGGCGAAGGTCGCCACCACCGTCGACGTCATCTCGGGTGGTCGCCTCGAATTCGCAATCGGGGCCGGCTGGTACGACCACGAATATCTCGCCTATGGATACGACTTTCCTCGGGCGGGGATTCGTATTGCCCAACTCGATGAGGCCGTCCAGATCATCAAGAAGATGTGGACCGAAGACGAGACCTACTTCGAGGGCGAGCACTATTCGGTAAAGGGCGCGATCAACCAGCCGAAGCCGCTGCAGGATCCGCACCCCCCGTTGTGGATCGCAGGCGGGGGAGAGAAGAAGACGCTGCGCACCGTCGCCAAGTACGGCGACTACTCGAACTTTGCGGGGACGGCAGAGGCGTTTGCAGCCAAGAGCAAGATCCTCGATGAGCACTGCGAGGTCGTGGGGCGCGATCCGGCCGAGATCGGACGGACACTCCATGTGATGACGACGGTCGTTGCCGACGAGGCATCGTTCCGACCGGTCATGGATCGGGTAGCGGCGCAG
>CAXMOL010000190.1:0-3474 GCA_964194935.1 uncultured Kiloniellaceae bacterium | reverse complement strand
GTCCCGTGTTCTACGTACAGCGCAAACTCGTCGGGGTGCACATACCGGTGCACCTTGCGGTGGCGGGCTGTCGGACGCAGGTATTGGCCGATCGTGACGATGTCGACCCCTACCGCCCGGAGGTCGGCGAGGGTGCCGAGTACCTCTTCTTCTGTCTCGCCCATCCCGACGATGAGCCCGGATTTGACCAGCCGTTCCGGGGCGACACGCTTGGCCCGTCCCAGCAAGGCCAATGATCGGCCGTAATTAGCCGCCGTCCGAATGTCTCGCTGCAGCCGGATCACGGTTTCGGTGTTGTGGTTCAGAACGTCGGGGGCGGCTTCCATGACGATATCGAGGGCAGCACGATCACCCTTGAAATCAGGGATGAGGACCTCCACATCGCAATCCGGAAGCCGGGTGCGAATCTCCGCGATGACCTGGGCAAAGACGGTCGCCCCACCATCGTCGAGATCGTCACGGTTCACCGAGGTCAACACGGCATGACTGAGTCCCATTTCGGTGATCGCTTCGGCAACCCGCTTTGGTTCATCGACATCGACAGCACCCGGCCGTCCGGTGTTTACGTCACAGAACCCGCAGGCCCTCGTACAGACATCTCCAAGCAACATAAAAGTGGCTGTACCCGAGGCCCAACACTCGTAGATGTTGGGACACGACGCCTCCTCACAGACCGTGTTCAGATCGAGGCCCTCGACGAGACGTTTGAGGTCGCGGTAGCCGGGACCGAGATCGAGGCGCACCTTCATCCACTCTGGCTTGTCGGGTTCACCGGGAAGCCGTCCACCCCGGGTGATCGGAACCAGATCGCGACCCTCGGGCGAAAAAGCTCCGCACGCCACCAGCTCATCGATCTCAAAAGCGCCTCGATCTCTGCCGGTACCTCGGGTAAAGGCGGCGCGCTGCTGCTCAAGAGCCTCTGAGCCAAACACCGACTCAAACTGCGGCACCAGCAGGTCGACTACCTCCTCAAGGCTGACTCGCCGGTCCAGGATCTGCGAGACCGACGTCACCGGCCGATCAGGAATGCCGCAGGGGACGATGTGACCGAAATAGTCGAGATCGGTCGACACGTTTAATGCAAACCCGTGCGTCGTGACCCGGCGCGATGTCCTTACCCCAATGGCTGCGATCTTGCCGGATACGGTCCAGACTCCGGTGAACCCATCCTCACGCCACGCCTCGATGCCCAGATCCGCGAGCACACCGATCAGCACCTCCTCCAAACGGCGGACGTGACCGACCACATCGGGTTTGCTCCCGAGATGAACGATCGGATACCCGACGAGTTGTCCTGGCCCGTGATATGTCACGTCTCCGCCGCGATCCACATGATGGATTTCGGCACCCGCCGCTGCCACCGCCTCTGGGGACAGAAGCACATTGGAACCGTCGGAGAATCGGCCGACGGTGTAGGTATGCGGATGCTCCAGCAACAACAGGTAGTCATCGTCGTGACGGCCGCTGACCCGACCCTCGTGGATCGAGCGCTGCAGATCCCAAGCCTCCTCGTACGCCAGCCGGCCCAGCCATCGAGCCCGCAGCAGACTCACGCCAGTTCCTGGTCCCAATCCCAGTTCTCCAAGTTGTCTCGGATTCGCTGGAGGAACAGCGCCGCAGTCGAACCATCGAAGGCGCGATGATCCCAAGTGAGCCCGAGATAGCCAACGTGGTGGATGGCGATGGAGTCGTCGCCGAGGTCGTCGGAGATCACTACTGGGCGCTTCTTTATGCCGTCGGTCGACAGGATGGCCACATTCGGGAGGTTGATGATGGGGACAGACATGAATGTGCCATACGGTCCCGGATTGGTGATCGTAAAGGTGCTTCCTGCCACATCATCGGGCTCAATGTCACCGCCTCTGGCCTTGTTGGCGACCCTCTTGACCTCGCGGGCGATACCGCGCAATCGGAGGCCGTCCGCTCCTCGCATCGTCATCACCACTAGGCCGTGCTGATCGAGATCGACACCGATACCGAGATGCACGTCGCCGTGGAAGGTCCGATTGCCGGCCTCGAGATCGAATGACGAGTTGACGACGGGAAACGCAGCAAGAGCATCGATCGTGGCCCGAGAGATGAACGGCAAGTAGGTGAGGCTGAAGCCCTCACGCTCCTTGAAGGCTGCCTTGTGGCGTTGTCGAACCCGCTCCACGCTTTCGAAGTCGACCTCCATCGAAGTCCACACATGGGCTGCTGTTTGCTTGGCGTGGATCATGTTTGCGGCTATCCGAGTCCGCAGCCGATCTATCGGCTCGACACTCTCGCTCAAACCAGGTGCTACAGCCTGAACCGGTGCAGGGGGTGGAGCGACGATGCCCGACGGCGGTGCCGATCCTTGGGCGATGAGGTCGTTGATGCCGCGGCCTAGTCCGGCCTTACGGACCCCGGCTCCCGGTGTCGCGGGCACAGATGGCGCCGCAGGCGCAGCTGTCGCCCCGGATGCCACATAGGCTTCGACATCACGGCGGGTAATGCGACCATCACGGCCACTCCCGGCGACGCTGCCCAGATCGACGTCATGTTCGGCAGCGAGACGACGCACGACCGGCGAAAGGACCTGGGTCGGTCCAGTCGACACAGGCTGGGTCGCCGGCGGTTGTGCCACGCTGGGGGTTGCCGCCGGTGTCGGATCACTCGCCAGAGGTGGAACTGGAGCTGGAGGTGAAGGAGGAGCGAGGGTTTCCGAATCGACAACAATCGTTTCTACTACCGGCTCGACCGCAGGGGTACCTGCCGAAGTCGGATCCGCCACCTCTCCCGCCTCACCTATGACGGCAAGAGCGGTGCCCACATCAACCGTCTCGCCTTCGGCAACCAGGATCTCAAGCATGGTCCCGGCGAACGGCGATGGAACCTCTGTGTCCACTTTGTCGGTCGAAATTTCGAGCAAGACATCGTCTTCGGCGACGACATCGCCGGGCTGCTTGACCCAGCGCAAGACAGTTCCCTCCGTGACCGTCTCGCCCAGCTGGGGCATCGTGACAGTGAATGACATTTGGCCTCCTACGTGACCGAGAGTTGTTGGATGACCGCCACGACGTCATCCACTTGAGGGACGAAAGCATCTTCGAGGACGGCGGCGAACGGAATGTGAGTATGCGGCGGGGTCACTCGCTGCACAGGAGCATCGAGATCCCAGAAAGCGTCGGCAGCAACACGCGCTGCCACCTCGGACGAAACACTGGCGAACGGAACGTCCTCCTGGACCACCACGAGTCGTGAGGTCTTGGCGACCGAGGCGAACACCGCGTCCCAATCGAGTGGGACGATTGTCTGCAGATCGAGGATCTCCACCGAGATTCCTTCCTCTTCAAGTCGATCTGCGGCCTCCAGAGAAGTGTGCACCATCGCCCCCCAGGTCACGATGGTTACATCGTCCCCGGCACGGGCAATCCGAGCCACGCCGAGCGGCATCTCGTACTCGCCCTGGGGGATCGCTTCCTTGATGCTGCGGTACAGCTTCTTGTGCTC
>CAXMOL010000189.1:0-2464 GCA_964194935.1 uncultured Kiloniellaceae bacterium | reverse complement strand
GCGAGCCACCCGGGTCTCGACAATGCGAGACCCGGGCGCCAACTCTCCTTCGAGGATCCACGTCAGAATCCGATCCTTCACCCGCTCGGCGAGGATCTCCCTCTCCATCGGTTCATGCTGTGGCCCGCTCGAATCGGTCATTTCTAACGATTCCTCCCTTCGTCCTCTTCCGACTCTTGTTTGTCTGCTGCTTCAACTCTTGAATTGGATGCCGCCCGCAGCGAACCTTGCCCTGCGCGGCATGCCTATTCGACCTGTGTTTCGCGGGAAACCGATAAGAAACCTTGGAGAATCCGCTGAACCGGAGGACGGAGTAGCACCAGGAATCGTCACGATGGCGGCAACAGCATCTGGCACCTAACTATCTTCGATAATCGATTACCTATGATCTCACGACTGCCGGCGAAATGGAGTTCACGATCGGTGACATGACACAACTCGTCGGACCCGGCGACGTGATCGTATTCCCACCAAACGTCGTGCACGAAGGACGGACATTCGATGGTCCCTGTCGGATCATCGACATCTTCTCACCGCCAAGAACGGGCATGCGCGAGGTCATAGCAACTGCCAATCCGCTTCGATCGGCCGAAGTGGATCGATGGTGGGATCCGATCGAATCAACCTGACCGGCCACCACAGGCGACAGTCAGTAGCCCATCATCGTCGAGCGGTCACCGTCGACTAATAGATCACCCGATCCAACACGAGGCCGTGCGGTGGCGCTGTTCCCCGCGGCGCCGCATTCCGGTCCAGCGCCACCAGTACTCCGGGCACGGCGTCGGCGTCAAACCGGTTCCGGCCCACCTCGACGCACACAGCCACCATGGACCGCACCATCTGGTGGCAGAACGCCTTGGCATGAACCTCGTAGACCGCCAGCGACTGCTGGCGAGCCCACTCCGCTCGGAAGACGGTGCGCGTTGTCGTACGGCCAGCCTGCGCTCGGCAGAACGAGGCGAAATCGTGTGACCCGACGAACGCCGCAGCCGCCCTGTTCATCGCCTCCAGGTCGAGCGGTTCGGCCACGTGCCACACGACGTTGCGAGTAAAGGGATCCGCTATGGGCGAGTCGTCGATCAGATACCGATAAATCCTCGACTGGGCCGAGCGACGAGCGTCGAACCCGGCTTCCGCCTCGACGAGTGACAAGACGGCTACCTCCCGACCGAGCATCGATCGCAGCGAGCGGAGGATCCGATCGAGGTCGAGTTCGGTATCGACCCCGAAAGAGACGACCTGGCCCCGAGCGTGGACGCCGGCATCGGTTCGACCGGCAACGGCGGTCTTGACCTCCGCACCGATGATCTTGGCCAAAGCCGCTTCGAGATCCCCCTGCACGGTCCGGACACCGGGGTTGCCGGCGTAGCCGTGAAAGCCTGATCCGTCGTATCCGATATCAAGCCTGTACGTCGGCACCTAGTGCCCCATTAGAACCGGAAGATGGTCGAGACGACAACGAAGGCCACCCAGCCGCCGACAGCGGCAAGCGCTGCCTTTTCGCTCGTCAATTCAAGAGCGATTTTGGCCGCCATCCACAACGTCAGCACCAACCACACCGAAACGATCAACCGGGCGGTAAAGGGGGATACAAAAGGAGCCAACGCAAGTGAACTCAGCAGGACCGGCGTACCGATCGACGTGGCTGCCATCACCCCGGGAAATGTCCCGTATCCCTCCAAAAGATGCCGTCCCACCATGTACACCAGTCCGGACAGGATGATCCAGGTAAACATCCCGCTCAGCAAGAGACGGGTGGCGGAGATGATTGAGACCCCATCGATGACGAGAGGAGTCATCAGGATTGCGTAAACCGCCGCAACGACGATCGCACCGTCGGCGACACCGTCCTGGGCGACTGTCATGTAGAGATAGGGATCACGCCGCAGCAACGCGGCGTTGATGGCTCTGCTGATCACTGCGCCGAGGATAGATCGCCCAAGAGCTTGCCGATCGGTCGGAGCACAGAACGATCCTGGTTTAGGGCGCCGACCTCGCCCAACGACACCCAGCGAGCCTCGTGCACCTCGTGATTGGTCGCCAGGGCTGGGTCCGCGGCGACAAAGGCAAACCGGACATCGAAATGGCGGTGCTCGGGTTGCTCGGGCCGTTCGGGGAAGACGTGAATGTCGATATCGATGATCTCGTCCGAGACTGCGGTCAGGTCGGCCACACCGGTTTCCTCTTCGATCTCGCGGATCGCCCCCGCTATCGGGCTGGCATCGGCCGGATCGATATGCCCTCCCGGTTGGAGCCATCGCTCGATCTTGGCGTGGTGGATCAACAAGACACTGTCTCCCTCGGGATGGAGCACGAACCCGCTGGCGGTGAAATGCCCCGGTGTGTAGTCGTACCGGTCGAACGGATCATGGGCGACAGCGGCCAAATCGAGCATGTCGAGGCGGTACTGCCGTTCGTCGGGATCGACCGGCGAATAGTCCGTCAACAAGCGGAGGAGATCAGA
>CAXMOL010000188.1:0-19698 GCA_964194935.1 uncultured Kiloniellaceae bacterium | reverse complement strand
CGCGGGGAAACCGCGCACTATCAACCAACATAGGAGTAAGGGATATGCGTGCACGCAGGCTGCTGTGGCTCGTCATTGTCTTTGCCCTCGTAGTAGCTGCATGCGGAGATGACGATGCAGATACGACCGAAGGTACGACAGCCGACACCACCGCCACCACCGTTGCCGCCGAAAGTCTCACGAAGACTGACGGTGTGTTGACGGTCGGTTCCGACATTCCATGGCCACCATTCGAGGACTTCGACGATGCTGGCAACGTGATCGGGTTCGATCCGTCGCTCATCGAAGAGATCGCAAGCAGGATCGGTCTGACCGTCGAATGGGTGGACACCGATTTCGATACGATATTTACCCAAGCAGCGACAGGCGTGTTCGACGTCGTCGCCTCGGGCACGACGATCACCGCAGAGCGCGCACAGCAGGTGAACTTCACCATGCCGTACTACTTTGCGCAGCAATCGTTGACGGTCAACACCGACCTCACCCCGGGTTTGCGTAGCACCGCCTCCCTTGGTACCGGTCACTCGGTCGCCGTCCAGACAGGCACCACCGGTGCCGATTGGGCCGCCGAGAACTTGGGCCCCCAGGGCGTGGACGTGCGGGAATTCCCCGAGGCACCTGACACCTACAACGCTCTCGAAGCGGGCCAGGTGGAGGGTGTGATCTTCGACGAGCCCGCATCTGTCGAAGAGTCGGCGAACCGTGCCGGGCTGGAAGTGGTCGAGGTCATTCCTACCAATGAGTTCTACGGCTTTGCTGTTGACCCAGCACGCACAGAGCTCCTCAGCCAGATGGACGCCGCGCTCAGCGCGATGATCGATGACGGCACGTATCAGACGATCTACGAAACGTGGTTCGACGCACCTGCGGGCAGCGTCAACTTCGCAGCCCCGCCGGCCGCTGCGGTCGGTTCGGCTGAGTTCCCGATTCAGGTGCTGTATGTGCCATCGGTGAGCGCTGAAGAGATCGTGGCTGGTGGTGAGTTGTTGGCCGAAGCGCTGGCGGCGGCAACCGGTCTGAACTTCGAAGTGGCAGTGCCGACGTCGTATGCGGCGACGGTCGAAGCGATGTGCGCCGCGCCTGAGAACACGATCGGGTTCATCCCGGCACAGGCATATGTGCTGGCGAGCAACCTGTGTGGTGTCGAGGTGTCGCTCAAGTCGCTGCGCTTTGGTTACACCGAGTACTGGACGCAGTTCATTGTTCAGCGTGACAGTGACATCGCTTCGTTCGAAGACCTCGACGGCAAGACCTGGGCCTATCCCGATGGTGGTTCCACCTCCGGGTTCCTGGTCCCGACCGGCATGTTCACCGCCACCGGTGTCACGCCGGGTGAGAGCTTCGAGGCTGGTGGCCATAGCGCCACTGCCCGGGCCATCTACAACGCTGAGGCCGACTTCGGCACCACGTTCTATAGCCCGATCATCGATGCCGACGGCAATCCGCTGTGGGACGGCACCCTCGCGGACGCCGACGTCGCGGCTGATCTTGTGGATACGTGTGGTCTGGACGCCGACGGCCAGGTCGAGTGCTCAGGGCTCTTCCCCCGCGACGCTCGCCGCAACATTCGCGAGGAAGCACCGGACGTGATTCAGACGGTCAAGATCATTGCGATGTCTGATCCGATCCCGAACGACACGATGTCGTTCAGCCCGGACTTCCCCGAGGACGTGGCGACCGCGATCGTCGATGCCATCAAGGCCTTCGCAGCCGATGACCCCGACGGGTTCAGCACCGCGTTCGATGCCTACTCGTGGAGCGGTGTCGCCGACACCACCGATGCCGAGTTCGACTCGATCCGTGCACTGCTCACAGCAGTCGGCTTCGACCTCGAAGACCTCTAGGCCTTCGACCGAACAACTGATGGAGGGCGGGACCCGTGTCCCGCCCTCCATCGCGTCCGGATCACCGGCTCAAGCCCTTCCGCGATGCGCTAGAAAGGGGGCTGAGGAGACCATCGTCCCCCGACATTGAACGGGAGCGTGCACAGTGCTCAAGGTCGAGCACCTGACGAAGATCTACGACGGAGGGGTTCTCGCCCTCGACGACGTCTCGTTCGAGATACCCGACGGACAATTCCTGGCCGTGATCGGACTCAGCGGCTCTGGAAAATCCACCCTGCTGCGGTGCATCAACCGCCTCATTGAGCCCACCGAAGGCACCATCACCTGGGACGGTGTCGACATCACCAAGGCGCCGTCGGAAGAGTTGCGAAGAATCCGGCGCCGGATCGGCATGGTGTTCCAGCACTTCAATCTGGTGCACCGCTCAAAGGTGATCACCAACGTCCTCGCCGGTCGTCTTGGCTATGTCAATCCGGCATTGAGCCTCATCAACCGGTTCCCGGCCAAAGACATGGCGAAGGCCATCGCCCAGTTGGAGCGAGTCGGTCTCGCTGAAAAGGCGCAATCACGCGCCGATGAGTTGAGCGGCGGACAGCAGCAGCGGGTCGGTATCGCCAGGGCGATGATGCAGGACCCCCAGATGATCCTCGCCGATGAACCGGTGGCCAGCCTCGACCCGGTGCTGGCGCACGGGATCATGCAGTATCTGGAGGACATCAACAAGCAAGATGGGGTCTCGGTTCTCTGCAGTCTTCACTTCCTCGATCTGGTGCATCGGTACGCCGATCAGGTAATCGCCCTCAACGACGGAAAGCTCATGTTCGAGGGGACGCCACAAGAGATCGACGACGCGATGTTCAAGGAGATCTACGGCCAGGAAGCAGAGCGGGTGGGTTAGGAACTGATGGCTTCTAACGACAAGGAGACCCGCAACCCGCTCGTCAGATTCCTCGCTATCGCCCTGTCGGTATCGATCATCCTCGTTGCATATGCGTTTGCTTTCGACCGCACCGACGTAGACCTCGAACCCATCAAGGACGAGAAGCGTCAAACCCAGTTGATTCGGATTATCCGCGGATTGTCGCGCCCCGACATCATCGATTTCGAGGAGACCGAGACCTTCCACGTAGTCGAGGTACGCACCCCTTGCCTGTTGGGTGGCTTCGAACCGGCCGCACGCGACACCACCGGGCCCTATATCGAGATGTTCCCGACTTGCGCCCTACCCGGATCGAACGTGACGGTGCGCGGCCACGGCTTCGAAACCAACCAAACGGGACCCCTGTCGTTCATTCCGCCATCCAACGTCACCCTGAAACTGGCCGACATCAGGGCCGATGAGAGCGGCGAATGGGAAGTGACCGTGGAGCTCCCCGATCGGCCCGACGACGTGGTTCAGCATCTCCGGTTTACCACCACGGTGAGAGGCAGTTGGGGTCTGAGTGAAACCGCAACGACGACCTGGGACAAGATGGTCGAAACGGTCATGTTGGCGTTTGTCGCCACCACACTCGGCACAATCGTTGGCATCCCCCTCTCCTTCCTCTCGGCCCGCAACCTCATGCGGTCGGTCCGAACCCCCCTTGTCAGCGTCACACTGTTCTTCATCGGACTCCCGTTCGGGATCCTTGCCGGACGACAACTGGGGAGGTGGGTGACCGACATCAGCGCGGACATAGGGTCGAACGCGCTGGCCCAATTGGGCCTGGCTATCGCAGTTGCGCTTGCGGGTTGGCTGGCGTTGCGACTCACCGTGCCTGAAGACGACGATGAGCCGGCCACCCTTGCCGAACGAACGGTGCGGTGGCTGGTCGTCGCGGCGGTAGTCGTAGGTGGCCTCTTCAGCGTCGGATTCTTTGGGCGCTTCCTCTTCGAGGTCGGCAGTGACCTCACCGAGCCCCTCGGTGCGTTCGGATTCCTCGGCGGATTCATCCGGACGATCGGAGACTTGCTGACAACGTTCCTCACCTTCGCCGCTGCGTTGACAACGGGAGTCGCTGCTGCAGTTCTCGGAACCAAGTTGGGACACTTCGTAAACGACAAGGTCCCGACAAGACCGGCGGCGGTCATCCGGATGGTGACCGGTGCCGTGGCGGTAGCTCTCCTCACCACCACCATCGGCGCGATGGTGCAGTGGATGTACGAACTCCAACTCACGTCCAACGCCAGGGCCACCACCGCCGGTGCAATTCTCCTGGCACTCACCGGGGGTCTGGTTGCCGGGCGCCTCGGCCGCGTCTGGGTGAGCGACGCACTCGGCGGATTCGCCACAGTCGCCCGGTTCTTCATCAGCATCGCCGGGATCGCGATTGGACTCACCGTCGGAATCTTCCTCGGCATCTTCGCTGATGCTGCGATGGGTCCCTTCAATGCCGAGGGGACCTTGTGGGCACCAGCCGCACTCGGTGCGGCATTGGGCCTCGTTGGGGTGTGGGCGGCCCGCAGCCATGACCAACTGCCGTCGGGCATGGCTACCTACTACATGGCACGGACTCTCTTCAATGGAATCCGCTCGATAGAGCCACTGGTCATGGCCATCGTCTTCGTGGTGTGGGTCGGTATCGGCCCCTTCGCTGGCGCTCTCGCTCTCGGGCTCCACACGATCGCCGGCCTCGCCAAGCTGTACTCGGAGCAGGTCGAGTCGATCATGGAAGGACCAATCGAAGCCGTCGCCGCAACCGGGGCAACGAAGCTGCAGAACATCGTCTACGCGGTCGTACCGCAGATCGTTCCGCCGTATATCGCCTTCACCCTGTACCGCTGGGACATCAACGTCCGCATGTCCACGATCATCGGCTTCGCCGGTGGCGGTGGCGTCGGCTTCCTCCTCCAGCAGAACATCAACCTGCTGCAGTACCGGGCCGCTTCGGTGCAGATGCTCGCCATTGCGGTGGTGGTCGCCACCCTCGACTTCGTCTCCGCCAGTATCAGGTCGAAGATCGTGTGAGCGGACTGATCCGCCGCGACCGCACCTACACCGAAGCCCGGGAAGCAGAGCAACTCTCCCCACTAGCGACGCGCTCGGTGGACACCCGGGGACGTGACATCCCGGAGGACCTCGATGCCTGGCGAACTCCCTTCGAACGCGACCGCGATCGCATCCTGCACTCGAAGGCATTCCGCCGCCTAAAGCACAAGACGCAGGTGTTCATGAACCCCGATGGGGATCATTTCGTGACCCGCCTCACCCACACGCTGCAGGTCACTCAGATCGGCCGGTCTCTGGCCCGATACCTGGGGCTGAACGAGCCGCTCACAGAAGCCATCTGCCTCGGCCACGATGTCGGCCACAGCCCCTTCGGCCATACCGGCGAAGAAGCCCTCACCCCTTACGTGGACGACGAGTGGCATCACGCCGCCCAGAGCGTTCGGATCTACGAGGTGCTCGAACCGGCAAATCTGACGTGGGAGGTCCGCGATGGGATCAGGGCCCACTCATGGAAGGTCGAACCACCGCCTGCCACGCTCGAAGGGTATTGCTGTCGGTTCGCCGACCGGATTGCCTACCTGACCCACGACGTCGATGACGCCATGCGCGCCAGCGTCATCACCGTTGACGACCTTCCCTCTGTGGCTACCTCGACGTTCGGTCCACCCGGACCGCGCTGGATCGAGTCAATGATCGATGCAGTCGTCACTGAGTCGGAACGCCGCGGCGCCATTGAGATGGACCCGGAATCGCTCGAGGCCATGAATGTGCTGCGCGACTTCATGTTCGAACGTGTCTACTTGAGATCGGAAGTCGAGGATCAACGGACCAAAGCCATCACCATCATCCGCGACCTCGTCGATCACTACATTGCCCATCCCGGAGAGATCCCGGCTACCTATCAACACGAGGACGCCGACCCCGTCACCCAGGCGATCGACTACGTCTCAGGTATGACGGACCGCTTTGCAATCAGAGAGTGGGATCGGTTGGCGACCGGCGATTAGCCACGGACCATCGGTGAGGCCTAGGCCGCGGCTACTCGCAGACCGCCGTCGCCGCACTCAGGTCCGGCGCCTTGAAGATGAGTGACAGGCTGGATTGCGCGGCGGCATCGCACGCTGCGAGCGACGGCCCACCGTATTCGGCGGCGAAGGCTGCCTTACCCGCCGACACGAAGTCCTTAACGCCGCCGCACTCATCGAACTCGATGCATTGCTCCACCAGCACCCAATCGAATGCGTCGACCAAGTCGGAGACTTGACCCAGATCGTTCTTGAGACCGATTGATAGATCCCGCTCGTGGGCCGCGGTCGCCAGCCAACGGTTGAAGGCGAGCTGGTCGGAGGGTTGCAGGTCGAAACCAGTGCTGTTGGAGAACCCATCCACATTGTCGGGCTCGACGCCGTCACATCCCTTCGCCAAAGCAAGGTCAAGGCGTCCTTCCAGAATCGGGGCGAGCATGTCAAGACGCCTCACATCCAGCCACCGCTCCCCCGGCCAGCCATTGAGCGGGTCTCCGACGACGTCGGGAATGAACAACGCGGCGTCTGGTCTCCATTCCTCGACCGATCCGGCGCTGAAGTAACAAATCACGACCCTTCCATCAGCGTGAAGGTCCTCGATCGTCTCATTCGGAACTTCAAACAGGTCCACGTCATACATGTCTACGGCGAAGGAGAGATCGATCTCACCGGTGAGTTGCCACTGCCAAGTAGTCCCCGGACGCGGAGCCCACACGTCTGCGGCACCGATGGGCGCGACTCTTTCAGCCGTGGCACTCACGTCCGGTCCGGCGCCGGAACAGGCGGTTGCCAACACGACAACGACAGCCACTCCCCGGAAACGCATATAACGACGCTACTGCCAGCGGCCTCCCACCAAACACCTGCGGTGTTCGACTCCCCCTCAAGAGTGATCTGTCGCGTTTAGTGCCCGACGGTTCTGTTCTGAACACTCTCCCCTTTGGGGGGAGTCAGCGAGCGAAGCGAGCTGGTGGGGGGTGCCCGGTCTTTGTCTCTATCAGGCCAACATGTCTTGTATGTCGTAACGGCCTGTCACCGGGTCGTTACGACAGGTTGTGTAGCCACTCGATCATGCGTCTTGTGGGTCAGTTCGCCGAGTCGGTGTGCGTCCGATAGGCAGCGCGATTGCCGCGACTTGGCGAGACCCCCCACCAAACTCCTGCGGAGTTTGACTCCCCCCAGAGGGGAGAGTGATCCAACCAACAGTCGGGCACCAGACGCGACAGATCACTCAAGGGGGGAGTGGTTCTTCTCTCAAGAATGACGACTGAGGACTGAGGACTGATTAGCCAGTCGCTTCGTGGTTGAAGGGCAGGTTGGCGGCATCGAGCCAAGGATCGGTGGCCGCAGTAGCCGGAGGGAGGTCAGGCAGAGCCTCAACCACCGGAACCGGTTCCTGTGTCAGGCCGGTGACCATCGCCCACAGCGTGATCCCGATTCCGGTCACGGCGAGGAGCGCACCCGTAAATTCGACCAATCCGGCAATCTCGTCCGCGAGGTGTATCGAACCGAATCCCCGCGATCCGAGCAAATACGCCCAGTCGTGCTGGCCGCCTCCAATCAGCGGGAGAGCCTGGATTGGAGCGTCAGCGATGTAGACGCTGACGTCCCATGCGGAGGTACCGGCCCATGCCAGACAAAAACCGCCGCCGGCGGCGTCACGGCGAACCATTCCGAAATACCACGCCAGCGCCAGAGGGACGGCCACCTGGGCCACGGATCCGGCGATGAACATCACCATCCGGGGAGCAAAGAGCATCACCATGTGACCAACCTCGTGAATTCCGAGGTCAAACATGTCGAGGATTGGTACTGCTCCGTGGGCGATGAACGCAAACCACGCGACAACACCGCCAAGGATGCTGGCCGCGGCATACCGTCCCCAACGCGCCCATGCGCTCTCGTCAGGCATTCCGCCTTATCGGCTGTCTCGGCCCCGACCTACAGCAGTCGAATTTGCGCCGGCTCGCTCGAGATGAACACACGGCCACGTGCGCGACCGTGAACCGAAAACGACGAACGACGGGCCGAAACCCGTCGCTCGTTCGTGTACGCCTGAGGCACCTACATATCGGTCATCGCGGCCTCAAACCTGAGCAGGGGGACGTATTCAGTTGGTGCCTACGCCACATTTTGAGATTCGGCATCAGCTTGAGTAGTCCAGTCGGCTTCGAGCCAGGGGCGAAGCTCTGAGAAAGGCATCGGTCGGGCGATGTAGTAGCCCTGGGCGATATCACACCCGGCTTCCTTCAGTAGCTCCCATGCCGCAGCGTTCTCGACGCCTTCGGCCACCACACGCTTTCCAAGGCTGTGAACGAGCGCCGTGGTCGAGGAGACGATTTCGGCAAGCCTCTCATCGACGGCCATATCGGTGACAAATGATCTGTCGATCTTGACTTCGTGCACCGGAAGGCTCGAGATGTAGGTCAGCGACGAATAGCCAGTGCCATAGTCATCGATCGATAGGCCGACTCCAAGATCGGCAATGGCCGACAATACGAGGCGAGCTTTGGCCGAATCGGTCATCATCGTTGTCTCCGTTACCTCGAGCATCAACGATTGAGGCGACACCTCGTACTCCTCAAGGATTCGCGCCACTGAGTCCGGGAATTCCTCGTCGGCGAGGGACGAAGCAGCGATGTTGACTGCCACGCTCAGTGCCTTACCTCCATTGCGCAGCCGGGCAATGTCACGCACCGCGGTCCTCATCACGTGATCGGTGAGCGGACCAATGAGACCCGTGCGTTCCGCAAGCTCAACGAACTCGTCAGGAGGAACGTTGCCGTGTCGGGGATGCCGCCATCTGGCCAAGGCCTCCACACCGATGATCTTCCCTGAAGCAAGGTCGGCCTTCGGCTGATAGTCGAGACGGACCTCATCGGTTTCGATCGCTGACCGGAGTTCTGCGGCCATGGCGAGGCGGCGGGTCGAATACTTATCTGTCTGCTGGTCGTACACCTCAAATGAGGAGCCGCGCGCCTTGGCCTCATACATGGCAACGTCAGCTCTACGCAGCAGGGTCGTCCCATCGGTGCCGTGATCTGGAGCGAGTGCGATCCCGATACTCCCCGAAACCTGGATCGGAAGGCCATCGTTGACGAAGGGGCGATGCATGACTTGATTGATCTTGCGAGCCCACTCGACGACTTCGTTTATCCCCTCCAAGTCGCGCAGCAGGACTCCGAACTCATCTCCACCGAGCCTTGCGACGTGCTCTTCACCTCCAACGACATCTGTCAGCCGAAGCGCCATCTCCTGCAAGAGGACGTCCCCGCGCTGATGTCCAAGGGTGTCATTCACTTCCTTGAAACGGTCGAGATCAATGAGCAACACCGCCACCCTTCGATCAGCATTACGAGCGCGACGCAACGCCTCTTCGACAACGATTGTGAAGTGGAGCCGGTTGGGCAGGCCGGTCAGCGCATCATGGACCGCCTGATGATCCTTGTGGCCCATTTCGGTCTGCAGTCTGTCGACTAGTCGACCCCGTTCGAACGAGACACTGGCGTGGCGGCCCAGGCCATCGAGCAGCCGTAAATCGTCGGGTCCGAAAGTGATCCCATCGCCACGGGGACCGACGACAAGAAGGGTCGACGTTCCGCCGCCACCTCCGAGAATGGCAGCCATACCCCCCTCTACACCGAGTCCGGAGTAGTGGGTGACAACGCCCTCTGGTGCATCGGCGACGGCCATAACCGAGACCGATTTGCCGTCGGGCACGACTCCTGACAAACCTGCAACCAGCGCCGGAGGAGCCGGTCGACGTTGAATTCCACTGTCGCTCAGGGTCACCGCCGTCGAGCCGACGCCTCGGCTCAGAACCGCCTCGGCGAATTCAGCGCCAAAGAAGTCACGCATTTGGGTCAAGGTGACTTCGACCAATTCGTCGGTCGCCACCGCACCGTCGATCTCCAAAGTAAACGAGTACATGGCTTCAAGATCGCCGTAGCGCTTGCCCATCGTTCCATAGACTTGAACGATCGCGTACAGGCCGCCGGCGGCGATGGCGACTCCGATTAGGGCGAGCGGGTCCTGCCAGGCGAGAAAGAGCCCGCCAATCGCAAGCGCCGCTGAAACGATTCCGAGGAGGCTGCCGGCCAGCAGTGATCGGACGACCGGTCGGAACGCCGCCTTGGGCTGCGCCAACCTGACCATTCCACCCACCGCGATGACCCCAACCGCCACGGCCGCCAACAAGGCAACGAATCCGGCGCCGAGACCCGCCGCGGACACCTGCGACCTACCTGAGAGCAGTACTCGATAGGCAGCGATGGCGACAGCCGTGTCGAGGACGAAGACTCCCAGATTGAAGATGATCTTGTGAAGTGCCTGCCTGCGATGTACCACCAGGATGAACGTGGAACCGACCACCCGTCCTAGGAGAAGTGCCATTGGGCTGGCCATCGCCAGACCCAAGATGAACGGGATTTCGCCCAGTGAAACGGTGTGTGTGTCGCGTTGCACATGGATATTGACGATGAACAACTCGGTGAGGACGAACGCGGCGGCAAGCGCCCACCACGGAAATACGATCGGCGATGCCGGTACGTCTGATCCCGGTGCAGCGATTAGCAAAGGCACGGCCACAGCCGCCATTGCGACGGCCACGGCAAAGTACCTCAGGCGGACGGCGGCTGTGACGCCTGTCTGCGGCATGCGTTATAACTCCTCGATTATTGGTGCGAAGCACCCCGAATAGAACATCGGGCGCTCACCCGGCCTCCTGAAGGGAAGACATCCGGTCGGTAGCCTGCGAGCTGTGTCCGGCCATATCGCCCTGATAGTGAATCCCCGCGCCGGAATGAACCGTGCCGGACGGGAACTACCGACGCTGATGGCGGCATTGGACGCAACGAATTCGGACTACGAGGTTCACGCCACCAAGCATCCGGGCCACGCCTCAGAGTTGGCTGTAATCGCAGCAGCCGCCGGCGCTACGACAGTGGTCGCAGTCGGTGGTGACGGAACGGTCAATGAGGTCGTAAACGGCATCATGCAGACAGATCCGGAGGCGCGACCCAACCTGGGTGTCGTGGCTGCCGGTTCGGGTGCCGATTTCGCCAGGTCATTCGATCTACCAGAGCACACCGACGCCGACTTGAAGGGCGTGATCGGAGCGACACGCCGCATCGATGTCGGCCACATGGAGTTCGGAGACCGCAGCGGCCACCACTTTGTGAACATCGCCAACATCGGTCTCGCAGCTGCGACCGTTGAGCGGGCCGAGCGACTTCCGCGTCGTCTCGGCAAGGCCCGATACATCGTTGCGTTTTGGCCGGTACTCGCCAGGTATTCGAAGTGCGAGATAAGCGTCAACGTGGATGGCACGCACTACTCGGAGAACGCCCACAACCTGCTGCTGGCGAATGGCCGGTACGCAGGGGGAGGGATGAACTTCTCCCCTCACTCAGACCCAGCCGATGGGCGACTCGACGCCCAGATGAACATCGGTCCCAAGCGCCAGGCGGTCAGCCTGATACCCAAGATCTACCGCGGCAAGCACCTGCCCGACGCCCGGATTCTGCAGGTAAGCGGGTCACGCTTCGAGATCGATGCCGAGCGACCGCTCATGGTCGAGGCCGATGGTGAGTTGTTGGGCGAAACTCCGGTGACCATCACGGTCGTCGCTGATGCGCTCGCAATCGTGGCGTAGCCGACCGGAACGTCAACCATGCTCCTACCCGGCGGAGCACGGTGACGCCATTAGATTCGGCGTTCAGCAAGGGAGGCTCTCAGTGAAGCGACTCGTATTGGCGGCCGCATTCGTAATGCTCGTCAGCGCCTGCAGCGAACCGTCGTCATCGACGATCTTTGCTTCGCCAACGACGACCTCGGCGGGTGCGACGACAACGACAGCTGTTCCCGCCACCACAACAACCACCCTCGCACCAACCACCACAACGACCACCCTCGCACCAACCACCACGACGACCACCGTGGCGCCAACCACGACGACGACGGCTCCAGCACCGGCCTTCGAGTTCCTACCGGACGGGTTGGGGGTAGTTCAGTTCGGGGACGCTCCCGCCTTGGTGATCGCCACGTTGACCGAGATATTCGGTGCGCCGTCTCGCGATACCGGGTGGATTGATGAGGTGCTGTGTCCGGGACCGATGAACCGGTTTGTCGACTTCGGCGCTGAACTGTTCGACTTCCAGATCTTGTTCACCAATGGGAACCTGTTTGCTCCCGCCGGTACCGAGCACTTCTACAGCTACCAGTTCCACGGCGCCACGGCAGTGCCGGTCAACCCACCGCAACTGACCGTGGGCACCACGGTGGGCCAGCTTCAAGCGTTGTACCCCGGCGTGGCATTCGTCGAGAATCCGTTCTTCGCCGGGACTTGGGATTACCAGGTCGTTGGTCCCGGATCTACGGGCCTCTTCGGCAACCTCTCAGGCACCGGAGCGGGCGACTTGGTCCTCTCGGTCCAAGGCGGGATCCACTGCGGGGAGTAGGCGACGCTACGGGACCCAGCGTGTAGCGGAGTTGTCTCCGAAGACAGCGGCCTTACCTAGGAGAACTTCGTCTTGGGGCGATCCTGAAGGACTTCATCGACGTAAACGTCGATCTTTTCGTTGTAGAAGCTCACCAATCCCATGATCTTCTGCGACTCGGGCAGTGGACTGTCGTAACCCCACACGATGTCGTCGTAGGTCTCTCCGTTTGCGGAAACCGTCCAGTAACGGGCAGTGCCCTTGTACGGACAATGCGTCGCAGACTCGGTCGAGGTCAACAGGTCCATCCGGACATCCACTTTCGGGAAGTAGTACCGAGTTGGCAGTCCCGTCTCGAAGAGAAACGACGTGTTGGTCGAATCGGCGACGGTCACACCGCCTACTTCGACTCGCACCCGTCGGCTCGACGGCAGAATATCGATTCTCGTAAAGGGGTCGCGGGGATGAACAAATACCTCTTCGTTCTCCTCGAACCAGTGATCCATGGTGTCCCACACAAAGACGAAGTGGTCGGCGATCTCGGGGATCTCCGGAGTGTGATGGGTATAGGCGGTTCCCTCGCGACCCCCGGCCTTCACGACATACACCGAGGCGTCGCCTCGGCTCGGGCTTCGCTTGGTCTCACCGGTCTCGGCGAGTGAATCGGCCTTCACGTCCGAAACAGGGAAGTAATAGGTCGGGTAGTAGGGCTTCTCCCACACCAGGAGTGGATTAGTTGTATCGGCGACCATCTCGCCCCCCAACATCACCCGTACCCGCTTGGCGCTTTGCTCGATTCGTACTCGTCCACGATTTGTCATATCCAGCCTTCTCGAGGTTCATGAGAAGTAACGCACAAGAGCCGGTGTGGATTCCGGCGGAGTGCTCAACACGCGGCGAGACCCCCGCGGACAGCGGGGGTCTCGATGCGTAATGTTTGGCACGCCCGGAGAGACTCGAACTCCCAACCTTCTGATCCGTAATTCCCTGCGAGCCGTGTCATCTGGTGTCGTCTAGTGCCTGCAGGTGTTGTTCCGTATGGGTTCCAGGTGATCGTCGTGTCGTCTGGTGATGGCTGATATCGCCTGTTTGTGGGTGGTTCGGTAGAAGATCGGTAGAAGTCCGCTCGGTGGCGATTATCGCTTGGACGCGATCTCCCAGGTAAGGCAAGGCAGGGATAGAAGGCAACGCAAGGCTGGGCTCGGAGTGGGCGCCGCCGTCGCCGGTCGGAAGGGGGGCGCCCGGGCTGTAAAGCTCCCGCCTTCTCTCCCAGCGGCCGTTTATCCGTCACAACGGCACACTCTTCGTTGTCCCCGGTATTAGCAGAGGCCATCGGGCACGCTGTTGGCGTCCTTGTTCCGCAAACAGGTATTCGAGGTGTAGCGGGTGGCGGCTGCATTGGTGTCATCCCATAGGCCGACATGGCTGTTGTCTATCACCTGGTTGCCGCTGAATGTGTTTCCGCCAAAAGCGCTTGCTTCTACATGGGCGCCCTTGGCGTTGGCACTGAGAAGGTTGCCGACGAAGGTGTTGTTGGCGGCTCGGGAGTTGACAGCGATCCCTACTCCGCCGCCGGTGACCTCGTTCTCCTCGAACACGTTTTTAGAGGAACCTTCGAATACGCCGATGCTGAACCATTCGGTCGCTCCGGTGACCGTGTTGTTTATGAAGCTGTTTCCGCTCGAATTGGTGATCCAGAACCCGCTTCCTCCACCGGTGACCGTGTTATTAACGAACATGCTGTCCCGGGTGCTTCCGATCATGAATCCTGATCTCCAGTTGCGGGTCGCCGCGTTGCCTTCGAGGTGGACGAGTGAAACTGAGGGTTCGAACAGGAAGCCGATTTCGTTGCCGGTCGCCTCGGAGTCGGTGATGGTGGCGCTGGTGGTGCCGTTGACGAGATAGAACCCGATACGGCTGTTGGTCACCTGGACGTTCTCGACGAGAGCTCCACTCGTCTCGCCGAGACCAACACCGGTGTTGAAGCCCGAAATCAAACAGTTGCGCACCGTCGCATCGTTGGACATGGCGACGCCCACGGTGGGACTGTCGCCCAGGATTCTGTGGCCGTCGCAGTCAAGAGTCGCACCAGGGCTGACGATGACGATGCCGTGCAAGTCGGATTCGAGGGTCACGACCCCCACAATCACGGCTGCAATTCCACGCTCGCCATCGGAAACATCGGAAACATCGGTCAACAATTCGCCCGACTCCATGCTGCTGGGGCCCGACTCCTCGAACACCTGAGGTCCGCCAGCAGCCGTATCGGTTCCCGAAGACTTCACAGCCACCTGGATAAGAAAAGCTATCGGAAGACCCACAGCGACAAGGGCCATAAAGACCAGGAACCCCTGCACCCAGCGCCGTCGTCTGCTCGGCTCGACCGGTATCTCCTGTGACATCAGCCAGATCCTCCCAGTGAGCCCCTCGACCCTCGACCTTCGGACCCTACGCCAATCGGACGGGACCCCCCGCACTCCGGAGGGTTCCTTCTTCTTCAGGAGGGTCGGACAGCCTCGGACACCCCCGGACAGAGAAACTGAGGATGCTGCTCTTGCTATCTGCCTTCTTTGCGACGTCACAGAGGCGCGGTCGTAGACGCTGAGCGCCCAATGCTCAGTCGAGTCTGCGGACCGATCAGGGAATTCTCGTGATCCGGTTCTGCGGGCCGGGATCTACCCCAGGCGGTGAGTTCAAGTCAAAGTACTCGCCGAAGGCGCCAAGGTCGCTCACGCCTACGAGCCTGTCGGTGCCATCCACCAACACGGTGAAGCCCTCGCCTCCAGCAGCCATGAAGTTGGTCACCGTGACCCTGTACTCGCCAACACCGACAATCGGAACCCCGTCGATCTTGATCGACGCCAGTGCCACCTTGTTCCCCGTCGTCGCGCTTGAATTCCACTCGTAGGTGAAGCCTTGGGACACCTGGAGGATGCGGTTCGAGCCGACGACCGGATTGTCGAACTGCTGCTCAAGCAGCGTGTCGATCTGGGTGCCGGTGAGCGTCATCGTGACCAGGCTGTTGCCGTACGGGAGGACGTCGAACGCCTCACCGAACGTGATCTCGCCGGGGAGCTCCGACCCAGAGATCTCCGAAACCCAGAGGCTGTCACGGATGCTATCCGGGTTCATGAAGGCGGCAACCGCTTTCCCGGTCCCAACGCCATAAGTTCCCGCCAGTAGAGAATCGGCGATTACGTCGCCGAGGGCCGACTCGCCAGCGGCGTTCCTCGTCCGAGTTATGTCGGCCGTGATCGATCCGATGACGGTATCTGCTGGTGGTGTGGCCGTGTTGGTCCATGTGCAGGTGACGGTTTCGCCAGGATCGACCTCGATGGTGGCGGCCCTGGTGCCGACGCTGGTGGTGCTGGGTGTTGTGCTGCCTCCGTCGTCACAAGTGAGGGCGGTGAGGAGAGTCAACGGGCTGGGATCGCTCTCGGTCACTGTGTAGGTGCCGGGCACAACGTCGAGGAAGCTCATGGTTTGGCCATCGTCGAGTGAGAACGCGTCGGGTGGTGGGATGTCGTGGGTGAACCCGAACCCGAGTCCCCCGGCAGGGTTCGTCTCTTTGACGATCACGATCGACCCGGTGAGGAACTCGGGCAATGCTTTCAGAGCCTTTTGGGCCTTCCCCCACGCCTTCTTGTACTTCCCGATGGCGCGATCGGAGTGTCCCTTGTCAAGCTCCTCGTCCGCCTTGAGCATCTCTTTGGCCGCGTTGGCGAGTTCCTTGGCCGCCTTCTTGCACTCCTTTGTCGTCGGGTCGGTGCAGATCGTGTCGTATCTGTCCTGGGCGTCATTGATGGCACCCTGAGCCAGCTCCTTGTCGATGGCGACGAGCGCGGCAATGGCATCCGACACGTCCTCCGACACGGCCGTGCTCTTGATCTTGCTTAGGTCCTTGACGGCCTTGGACTCCTCGTCGAAGACCTTCTTCCCGTCCTTGGCGTCGAGGGTGTCCCCATCATCTTCCCAATAGGCCTCATCGAGGCTCTTGGTGAGATGATCACGGGCCTTCTTCAGTTTCTTGTCGTCCTTGTCGTTTCCGGTCGAACCAACGGCGGAGAGATCATCCGCTACCGCCTGCTTGCGCTCCTTCAGCGCGGGCTCGTTGACCACGACGTCCGTGTACGCAGTGTCGGTGCCGCCGTTTCCGTCGTCCACCGTCAGCGCGACTGTGTAGGTCCCAGCCGTGGGCGGTGCGACGTAGTTCACCGTCGCCCCGGATTGATTCGATCCCTCGAAGGACCATCCGTAGCTGATCAGATCGTCGTCGGGATCGGATGATCCGGTCCCGTCAACCGTGAAGACCTCAGAGACTGCAACCGAGTACGGACCGTTCGGGTCAGCCTTCGGCGGTTCATTCGTTGGGCAGGGCGGCACGTACGCATAAG
Source organism: uncultured Kiloniellaceae bacterium (assembly GCA_964194935.1). GTDB lineage: Bacteria > Actinomycetota > Acidimicrobiia > Spongiisociales > UBA11373 > JACZWZ01. The sequence continues at coordinate 3,069 of CAXMOL010000188.1, read as the reverse complement.
GCTCGTGGAAGATCCGATTGGCCGTGACGCCTTGTTCGTCGAACCAGGCCTTAACAATCCAATAGCGGTAGTTCTCAGCCGGGAGAGTCGCGAGCGGGACGATGAAACTGATCGACGAAGTCGCACCAGCGGCAGTCTGCACGTTCTGCAAGCTGTACCAAGGAGCGGCAAACGTCCCTCGGGATCGGTTCTTGAAGTCCACGTAAACAACATGGGTCTCGGCAGTCAGGTTCGTAACGTCAAGTCGAAGAGTCGCCGTCTGGTCTCCGCCAACGTCCAAGCAACCATCGATGCTGAGATCGATTTCGGCGGAGGTGGCTGAAGCAATACCGGCTGGCATTACAACCAGGGCCAAAACAATCGCCGTCATCAGTGTGCCGAGTCTTCGCACGAGAATCCTCCTGTTGATGTGCACCCAACAGGGGCTGATCTCACGCAGTTGCCCCGGGCCGCGCATTCGGCCCCTGCTCTAAGCATAGTTCCACGACTACGAAGAGTGGCCGTCTGGGGGTGCCGAGACTGTCCGACCCTCCTCACGCGTAGGACACCCCAACGCGCACCAGAGCGGCCAATCTCGCCTACCCCTCGACCTGCCCACGGGATTGGGGGACGACCTATTCGTTGGAGTCTTGTACGAGCCGCCTAACAGAATCGAGTCCGGCGAACATCGCCCGGAGGGCTTCGGTGGGGATTCGGAGCTCCTGCTCGACGTCGGGCACTACCAGGAGTTCCTCTTCTATCGGTACCACGAGTTCTTCTTCGGTCGGTACCACGAGTTCTTCCGCGACTTCGGGTAGTACCAGGAGCGAGAGGGCCAGAGCGAGTTCGCGCCCACCTACGTCGAGCGTCAGTGTCGCCTCCACCGTGAACAGTCCACTCCGTGGGGCCTGGAAGAACGACCGACCCATGTAACCGAAGATCGATCCGTCGGGTTCTGGCCACAACGCCTCTACCACGGCATCCGAACCGTCGAGCAGCAAAACCTGCAGACTCTGCGGACCCCAGCCGTCGTCTGGCCCCTTGGGGTCGAAATCCCAGCCAGCCACGAGCCACTCACCCTCGGCCAGATAGATTGAGAAGTGCTCCGGCTCGTCGAGTTCGATTGCCGACCACACCTCGATTGCCCGCAGCGGAGTCCAGAACGGACCCCCCAGTGGGCCGCCTGCCCAGGGCTCCGCCTCCAAGGCGGTCACCGAACCGTCACCTGGGTCGATCACGACCGGTAGCGGGGGCCGAAGACCCTGATACGGGGTGGCCTCGAGTGGATACATATGCAGGTAAGCCTCTGACCATGCCGTGATATTGCGATCGGATTCCCAGGTCACAGCCATGTAGTACCTCCCCTGCGCCAGAGGAGGACCGGGATTCCAGCGCTTCCACAGGTGATAGATCCCGCCGTTGTATCCGGCTTGATGGAATCTTGTCACCGTCGCTGCAAATTGTTCCTCGGGCGGTTCCCAGGAAGGGAACATGGATGCGGAGTCGGTGACCGCCATCGCGAATGGGCCCCAATCGGTCGGGGCAGGCAGCCAATCGGCGGATTCACTCAGATACAGCCGCTGCGGCCACTCAATCGGGATACCGGCCACCACATGGGGTTCACCAACCGCCTCGCCACCCTCATCGAAGATCTGCACTTCGAGGTACTCGTCCGGGTCGTCGGTCGGGGGCCAGTCGAGGTTGACGTTGGCCGCGAGGTGGTACCCGTCGCGATCGACATCGACTGCGAACCAACGTGTCTCGCCCGCCCGGATCGATCCTCCGATCCATGTTCTCGCCCAATCGTCGGGCAAATCATCTGCGAAGTCCCACGGCAGAACGGGTGCCAACTCGCGGGTGAGACTGCCCACGACAAGCGAGAAGCCGGGGTTCTCGACGACATCGGTGACCACCCCCGAAAGTCGTTCGAATAGATGCTCGGTCGAGTCGACGCCGGAGAAGGTCCCGTTGCCGACGTCGGCGATGCACTGCAACTGATCCACCGCAGCCTGGTCCTGCAAGAACAGACCGACAGTGTGGATTTGAGTGATGTAGCCGTCTTCGGCCAATTGCTGCGCCACTTCGCAGGGATCGGGCGGAGCGCAGGTGTCTACTCCGTCGGATACGAGGATGATCGTTCCGCCGGAGTCGCCCAGGTCCGCGACCGCTTCCTGTAGCGACAGCCCGATAGGAGTGAACCCACTCGCATCGAACGCATCGATCGCTTCGGTCATCGCCGCTCGATCCACCGGGCCGACAGGAACCACCAGTTCGGTATCGACGCACCCAACGGCCTGGTCGTCGTTGGAGGTCCGATGGCCGTATACCCGCAGCCCGACGTTGGCCTCAGAAGGGAGACGATTCACGATCTCGCGTAGCGCGTCCTTGGCCTCGTCGAGCAGCGTGTTGCCATCACCGGCGTCGCGGTTCATCGAACCCGACGCATCCATGATCAGTAGCAGTCCGGGCGAGTCGCTCTGGGCGGCACCTGAAGGCACCGGAACAAGCGCGGCCGCCACCACGAACAGAACAACAAGGACGCGTCTCAAACTGACTCCCACCAAAGGCTGTTACCAGCATGCGCACGGATTCGAAACGGTGATAGGGACAAACGGCACCCCTCCGCCAGTGCGCAGCACTGTCACCAGAAGAATCTCCCAGGTCAGCCTTCGCTCTTGGAGAGGTCTGGGGGGCTGAGGTGCTCCCGATCTCCGATAACCAGACTTCTATCGCCCAGCTCGCATCTAGGGGTCCCAAAGAGTTCTGATCAGCGACAACCGTTGCGGATCAACGATTCCTTGGCACGCCCGGAGAGACTCGAACTCCCAACCTTCTGATCCGTAATCAGACGCTCTGTCCATTTGAGCTACGGGCGCAACGGACGGAACGGTAATCGGGCGATGCGAGAACGGAAAGCCACCGCCGCACGATCGCGTATCGTGCGACAGATTTCGTGAGGAGGACGAGTGCACGAGCAACTGAGCAACCTGGCAGAGCGATTCTGGAATCGATCGATGCAGGAGTCCCCCACCTGGGCGACAATCCTCGGGGATCATCGGTTTGACACCGAGGTCGAGGATTTCACCGCCG
>CAXMOL010000187.1:0-2662 GCA_964194935.1 uncultured Kiloniellaceae bacterium | reverse complement strand
ACTGTGGGCGGCGCGTAGGTCGGGGAACACCCGGCTGGCAATGCGCTCGAGCGCGGGGAACTGCTCGGGCAGAACAGGGTGGATCAGACAGATGTCGGTGAACCCGATGGCCGACAGCTCCGTCACCAGGCGTATCAGCAGGTCGTCGTCCTCGTAGTAGCGGATGCTTCCGCCTTGGGGTCTCGCCTCAGCATCGAACAGGTTGACGCTGCGCCGAAGGGTCTTCGGATCGCGACCCGCTGCAGCGCAGATCTCGTCCATCAGCTGCGCCCGCGCCGAGAACTCGTCTATCTGGGCGCTGAAGTCCGGGTCGAAGCTCATGGTGTTCCATATGTCTGCGTGTCGCGCCGCGTGGGCCATCATCTTCGGCGCCAACGCTGCGACGGCTAGCGGGATGCGCGGCTCCTGCACCGACGACGGATTCATCACGGCCTCCTGAGCCGAGTAGTACTCGCCGTTGTAGGTCGTGACTGGCTGACTGAGGAGCAAGTCGAGTAACTCGACGTACTCGCCGAACCGGGCGACCCGCTCGGCGTTGGACCAGTTTTCGATACCGACCATGTCTGTGGAGGGATCGACTCCGACTCCGGTGCCGAGCCCGAGCTCCAGGCGTCCGTCAGAAATATGGTCGACCGTCACGGCCTGGTGGGCGAGCACGCCCGGGTTGCGTAGCGCTATCTGGGACATGGAGGTCGTGAGCCGAATCGAGCTGGTCGACGCGGCTATGGCTGCCAGACCGGTCCACGCCTCCAACCATGGTGCCGGCGGGTTGGCCCAATCACAGAAATGATCTGGCACCGCGGCGATGTCGAAGCCGATTGCTTCGGCGCGCACGTACTGATCCCTGTATTCACCCCAGCTCTTGTTGGGCAGAGCCAGGATCTGGAACCGGAGGTCGTAGCTCATCGAGCCAGGCTAGGCCTGTCCAGGCCAAGGTCGTCGAGGCGCGGCAGGTCTTCAGTCAGAGATCACTCTCCCCTTTGGGGGGAGTCAACGGCGAAGCCGTTGGTGGGGGGCTCTCGGTACCCCGATTCGGAGTTCGATCTGATCGTACGGTGGGATATGGTTTCGTCGCATCAGAAACTTTCACTTTCTGGTGTCACGCCCCCGGGCCGCATTCAACGGTCGCGGGGGCATTCTTAATGTCTGTCGTCTTAGGTGGAGTGAGTGGCAGACGACGGATCGCGTAGATGCGATCTGGTGGGGGCTCCTGAGTCAGTACCACGGCCGCAGAATGTCATTCGGTCAGATCAAAAGCGGAATCGGGAGCGGCCTCGACCGATGCGACAGAACGAACCGCCACGTCGGTTTACCCGATTAGATCCTGCTCACGTTCGTGGGGTGGGTTCCGCGCATCGCAGCGTGCAGGAAGCAGGTACGTTCGCCCATGGACACCATCTTTCGAGCCACGTCGTCTGGCTCGTCGAGAGTCAGGGCCACATGAGTGTTCACCGGCTCGGCCTTCGCCTGCTCGATATCACCCGAAGCGACCTCGCTGCGCTGAAAGACGGTCTCTTGGACGATCTCACAGGATTTGAGGTCCTGCTTCGTAATAGTGGCGTAGCGCCCGAGCTGGGTCATGTAACAGAACCCAACACCGGCTGATAGGTAGGCCAGGGCTGGGGGCGCTTGTTGCGACCCCCCGTCCTCGCTCAGGAACCGGAAGGTGCTGCCGATCGGCTGCAGTAGCTGGACGCGGATCTCCTTGAGGGTGCCGCTCAGGAGATTTGCTTCGCCGTGTACGTGAAGAGTTCGCTTCTGAACAGCCTGCAGGCTGGAGCCAGCTCCACCGGTAGCGGTCTGGACCACCTCTGCGGCGGCCAGCTTGGTGATGATGTCTTCGAGGTGCTCGCCGACGTCGGGCTCCAGACCGTTGAAGTCAGGTCGAGGACCCTCGGAGGATCGAGCCGATGATTGGAGGTCTTGGAGTTCGATGGCTCGCCCATTGGCGGTTAGAGAAAACGTGTTCTGAAGACTCTCCCGCATGTAGGCCTCTGCCGGTGAGGTGGCCAATGCCAGGTCGAGGATGTGTGCCGTCTGTTCTTCGCTGCCGTCGGACTCGAGGGCCACTGTCATCTCGATCGGCTTTGCCCCACCGATCATGTCGCCCCGCAGCGCCGAGCCCTCCATCGTGTAGTAATGGTCCGTTGTCAAGGCCAATGATTCAATCGTGACACCGAGCCGAGCGGCATGGGCAAGCGTCTCGGTCATGAACGAAAACACGACACCCGCTGTATAGAAGGCAAGTGGGAACGGTGCTAGATCGGTGCCGTTGAGATACGGTCCCTCGTCGCTGACCATGCGCCAGACGGTCCCACTCGGACCGTCGTGCACCATGGCCTCCTTCTGCATCCCCTGAAGGGAGCGGATCTCTGAGGTGATACGAAGCTCGGCCGGCGAGCCGCTGGGAGTGGATACAGGAGCTTGAACTCTGAAGGTGAGGGGTGTGCCGAGGCTCTGGATCGAGGGTCCTGGCTGATCCTCGGATCTTGCATCGGACATGTTTCTCCTCCTGGTGCGGGGTGGTGGAGTCGGTGTTGGGAATCTAGCTTCCGGAGGAGCAATCTGAATGGCCCCATAGATACCGGCGGTCACGGGCACCGCCACACCTTGTCATTCACCCAGGTCAGAAGCTGTTTCGGAGACGGACTGTGAGCGGACT
>CAXMOL010000186.1:0-2937 GCA_964194935.1 uncultured Kiloniellaceae bacterium | reverse complement strand
GCTGGGTGGTGCCGCCTGAGACGGACAATTGACGCTTCCTTGCAGTTGCGTGTCAATCGTTGTCCTGTGGTGTCACCTGGCACGCCCCCGCCGCAACCTGTAAACCTCAGATTCTGTCGCTTCTCTGGCTGGCATGAAGCGTGCTTGGCCAAGTCAGGAGTCGCCTTCAGGCAAGGCGGCCTTGGGGGTTCATCGGCGCTTCGGGGGTGTCCAGTGTTCGACCGCCAACATAGTTCTGCCAGGGACCGCGGCTTCACGCTGATCGAGTTGCTGATCGTCGTGGCCATCATCGGCATCATCGCCGCGATTCTGATCCCCAATCTCATCGACTCGCTGCAGAAGGCGAAGCAGAAGCGCACCCTGGCGGACATGCGCATCGTCGGTACGGCATGGTTCTCGTGGTACACCGACCAGCAGTCGGCCATCGGTACCGGTGCCGGTCAGACCTGGCAATGGGGCGGTGGCGATCTGCAGGACTACCCCCACGCGGATCTTCTCACCCTGTTACGCCCCTCCGACACCATGTTCTACATTCAGACGGTGCCGGAGCGCGACGCTTGGGGGAATCCGTTCTCCTTCCAGGTCTCTGCGGCGCTGCTGGCCGGCTCCACCAACAGCGCCAGCAATGTGATGGCGATCGCCTCGCCCGGCAAGGACGGCGTTCTCGAAGCCGGGGCCTACACGATCGGGCCGTTTCTCGCCACCGACTACGAGCAAGACATGATCTGGGCCGACGGCTATCTGGTGCGCTTCCCGGGCGGGGTGAACGCCGGCGCCTCGCCGTAGGCGGCGGAAATCGCCAGATTTCCCCCGCCTTTTGTAGTCCAGCTATAAGAGGTGTGTCGCTGTAGAGCGGCACATCGGCGGTCCGCGTTGGTCCGTGTTGTAGAGGCTGAGGCAGGGAGAGAGGGGGTGCCTCAGAACCGAGGTTGGAGCCGAAGGCGCCGACCTCTACGTAGGAGGTCACCCCCATGGGTAAGGGTATCTACCGAGCGCGAGAGTTGAAAGAGGCGCCGATGTCGGTGCTTGGCGATCAGTATTCGGGCAAGCGATTGGTGTTCGCGATCGACATAGCGAAGGGTCGTCCGTTCGGGGCGGTGTCATCGGGATCGGGCGAGTTGGCTGGGATCTGGAAGTGGGACCAGCCAGGGGACACGCGTTTGTTGGTGGAGTCGTTGATGAGCTTGGGTGCTTCGTCGGTGGAAGTGGTGATGGAGTCGACGGGAACGTACGGAGACGCATTACGAGAGGCGCTGCGTTCGCGAGGGGCCTCGATCTACCAGGTAGGAGCGAAGCGGGTGAAGGACAGCCAGGAGGTTTACGACGGTGTTCCGAGCCGTCACGATGCGAAGAGCGCGGCGTTGCTGGTTTGGCTTCATGCGCGTGGGCTGAGCCGTCGGTGGGAGGCATTGAGTGAGGAAGCGCGAGAGCTTCGGGCAGAGCTTCGGGTGCTGGAGTTGAGCAAGAAGTCGGAGCGTGTGCAGCTGAACCGTCTGGAGGGTTTGTTGGCGCGCCACTGGCCGGAGCTTTTGGAGGTGACGTCGTTGGAGAGGGCTAGCGTGTTGGAGACGTTGAAGAAGTACGGAGGTCCACGAGGAGTGCGGAGGTCGCCCCAGGCATGCCGTCGTCTGCTGAAGGAGGTGGGTGGCAACTTCCTTCAGGAGGAACGGATCGAGTCGGTGGTTCAGAGCGCGAAGCGCACGACCGGGGTGGCGATGCTGAAGGCGGAGGAGGGCCTGGTGGGTTATCTGGCGTCCGAGGCCCGTCGGAGTCAGAAGCAGCGCAAGGCGATGCAGCGTCGGGTGGAGCGCCTGGTGGAGGGTCGGTCGGAGCTGTTGTGCATGGCGGAGTGCGTGGGGAAGGTGACGTCGGCGGCGTTGGTGAGCTTGGTGGGTCATCCGAAGTTGTTCGAGAGCTCCAGAGGCTTCGTGAAGGCGATGGGTTTGAACCTGAAGGAGGTGAGCAGCGGGAAGCGTCGGGGTCAGCTTGCGATCAGCAAGCGTGGTCCGGGTCGAGCTCGCTACTGGCTGTATATGGCAGCGTTGCGGATGATCCAAAGCGACGGGGTGGTTCAAGCCTGGTACGAGGCAAAGGTCCAGCGCGATGGAGGGCTGAAGAGCAAGGCGATCACAGCGGTGATGCGGAAGCTGGCGAGGGCGCTGTGGCACGTGGGCCGTGGGGCCCGGTTCGACAGTCGCAAGCTGTTTGATGTGTCGCGTCTGGAGCTCGCTGCGTGATGGTGAAGCAGGATCCGGTTCGAGGTGAGGAGCAGAAGTAGAACCCCGCGAGGCAGGTCCTCGCACGGTCTAGGAAGGAGGCGACGAACGAAGGCACCAGACGCCGCAGCTTGAGAGTTTGAGGGCGACTTCCATCCGGCCGCTGTGATCCGTCGGACGAGATCCCAACGTAGTCCCGAAGCGCCCTCGACTGTCGACGAGGATCGATCTCCGATACAGCTGGTCCGATGCCGCTCGGCGGACATCCCGCGTGACAGCTTCGAGCGAGTCCTCGAGAATCGGCGGTCGGCTCTTGGGTCGCGGAGTCACCTGTACACGAGACCGGGCGCCGACATCGGCGCCGACCGCAGAGCTCTCCGGGGGCCAGTCTCGAGTCATTCGCCTCGAGCCGGACCTCGGCATCACCGCTCTCGGGGCGTGTCCCCGAGGTCTCAGGTTTCGTGCGTCAACACGAACTGTGTGGGCACCCCCAAAAAAACCTCTTGACAAGCTACGACAGCGGCCGGACCCGTGCCGGCCGCGGCTGTCGGTCGGCCTCCGGCCGACCGACAGCCGATCCGTGGTTGCCGAACTGCGCCGAGCCCTGGATCACGTCTTCTCGGACGGTAGGATCGTCCATCAGTCGCGAGCGACCGGCGCCACCTCTTCCAGGAAGCGATCAAGCACCGGCAGCTTGGACTCGCGGGGGCCGAGGTTGAAG
>CAXMOL010000185.1:0-8696 GCA_964194935.1 uncultured Kiloniellaceae bacterium | reverse complement strand
GGAAGATGAGCCGATCGTGATTGCGGTACTCGACAACGACGGCGATCCCGACGGGTCCGTGCTCACCGTATCCAGTGTCGACCGGCCCTCCAACGGGGTCGCTACCACCAACGGTGTCACCGTCACCTACCGTCCCGGCCTCAACTTCAACGGCGAAGACACCTTCGGGTATCGCCTCCGCGACAGCAACGGAACCGTCGCCGAGGCTTCCATCACCGTCACCGTCGCCGGCGTCAATGACCCCCCCGCCGCCAACGCCAACGGACCCTACATCGGGTCGACAGGAGTCCCGGTCGCCTTCAGCTCCGCCGGCTCCGGCGACCTCGACGGCGCGTTTCCCCGATACTCGTGGAGCTTCGGGGACGGCTCCACATCCGCGGCGACCAACCCCACCCACACCTACACCAAACCCGGCACCTACACCGTGACACTCAGGGTGACAGACGACGACGGCGCAACAGCCACCTCGTCCACCTCCGTACGTATCGACCCCCGCCTCACCGTCCAAAAGACCGGCGACGGGCTCGGCACCGTCACCAGCACGCCCCCCGGGATCAACTGCCCCAGTGACTGTGCCCAAACGTTCCTCCGGGGATCGTCAGTGACGTTGACGGCGTCGCCGGCACCCGGCTCTGTCTTTGTGGGCTGGTCCGGTGCCTGTACCGGGACAGCGAGTTGTGTAGTGTCGATGACCCAGGCCAGAAGTGTGACCGCCACGTTCGCGGTCAGCAGTTATCTGTTGTCGGTGACCATCAGCGGACCCGGATCGGTGACGTCTTTGCCGGCTGGGATCGGTTGCCCTGGTGACTGTTCCGAGCCGTACCCGGAGGGATCGTCGGTGACGTTGACGGCGTCGCCTGCTCCCGGGTCGACGTTTACCGGCTGGTCCGGTGCCTGCAAAGGCAAGAGCCTCACCTGCAAACTCAGGATGAAGGACACCCGATCGATCACAGCGAGCTTCAGTAGCCCCTAGAAACAGTGGCCAGACAGTCAACTACCGCTCGCCAGCACACCCGACTATGAACCCGTCCGGGTTGGCTGGAGGCTCCATTCCTTGAGAGGATGGGGTCATGCCAAGACGAAGTAGATATGCACCGGAGGTTCGGGAGCGGGCCATCCGGTTGGTGTTCGACCATGAGGACGAGTACGAGACGCAGTGGAAGGCGATCGTTTCGGTCGCGGACAAGATCGGGTGTTCCTCCGAGACGCTGCGCAACTGGGTGCGCCAGGCGGAGCGTGATGCCGGGCTGCGGGCGGGGTTGTCGACCGATGAGCGGGAGCGGCTCCGAGAAGCGGAGCGTGAGGTCAAGGAGCTGCGGCGGGCCAATGAGATCCTGCGTAAGGCGTCAGCGTATTTCGCTCAGGCGGAGCTCGACCGCCGACCGAGACGATGACCGAGTTCATCGACGATTACCGGGATGAGTACGGGTCGAGCCGATCTGCAGGGTGTTGCCGATCGCCCCTTCCCGGATGTCCGCGACGTCGAAAACGGGAAGATCGGAAAGGAACAGCCATTCATCGCTTCTTGTAGTCTCCGTGCAATGTCCACCAGACATTGAGGGAGACGCTCATGCGCAGGCCGGGTTGTTGGGATCGGTATCGCCCTGCTCCTATCCTCATGCGGTACAAAGGGCTTCGACGACGTCGCAGACATCGCGGTTTGCGATCCACAAGGGACTCTGTTCACCGTCGATATCGACAATCCCTTTCTCCCATTTCCCGTGGGACACCAAGTGGTGCTCGAGGGGACGGAGGGGGGCGAGGTTCTTCTGGTACGGATCACCGCTCTCGATGAAACCGAGACAGTGGCGGGCGTGGAGACTCGAGTGGTCGAGGAGTACGAGGCCAAAGGCGGGCGCGTCGTCGAGGTCTCAAGGAACTTCTTAGCGCAATCCCAGGACGGAACCGTCTGCTACTTCGGAGAGGACGTTGATATCTACGATGCGACAGGAAACGTGAAATCCCACTCCGGTGCATGGCGTGCCGACGGGAAGACCAACCTCCCTGGGATCTTGATGCCTCCCTCGCCCGAGGTGGGTTACGCGTTCCAGCAGGAGATAGCGCCTGGCGTTGCTGAAGATCAAGCGAAGGTGACAGCGCTTGGGGAGACGATGGAGGTTCCGGCGGGCACGTTCACAGATACCGTGACCCTGCTCGAGATCAACCCGCTCGACGGTGGCCGGGATACGAAGGTCTACGCGGAGGGTATCGGTGTCATCGTCGACGGTCCTGCCGAGATGACGCGATACGTCGCCCCTGCCGGGTAGGGGTCAAAGGCCTGTGACTTGAGTTTCCATGGCATGATCGGGCGTACGCTTCGCTATGTGCCGTCTCCGGTGTCAGCCCTGGCGACTGTCATCCTCGGGAATGGCGAGCTACTCGACAGTCCCGCTACTCAACTGCTACGAGGCTCGAACGACGTCCTGGAGGACCGACTACGTCGGGTTCTTCCCCACCATTGGCGTCGCCCTCTGGGTTGCGGCGAGTGCGGTTTGCATCCTCGAACTGTCTACCAGGGTGCCAGACAGGCCAAGGGAACTCCTCTTCGCCGGTCGTCGTGGGTCTAATCGCCGCGGTAGACGACGCTTTTCAGATCCACGAGACAGCCTGCGCCCAGTCGGCGGTTCTCCGATCGCACTCACACCGGTGTCGCAACACGAAGTGTTCGCCTTCGATGATCTCGGCATTCCCATCGACAACATCGAGGGGATGACCTTCGGTCCGCCTCTCCCGGATGGGCGCCAAACGCTCGTCATCGTCAGCGACAACAACTTCAATGCCGGGCAGTTCACCCAATTCATCGTGCTGGCCGTCGACATCCAGCCTGCCAGCTGACACCATCGAGTTGTTGAACGCACTGGTCTGGCCCGAGTGTTCACCTAGGACCTTGCAGAGACGCCCCGGCCTGTCCCGGGGCGTCTCGCTTGGCGCGCTACTCGTCGCTTGTTAGCCCTTGGGGAATCCGCCGTGGGACACGTCAACCCAAACCAGCCTGTGGTCAGAGGCGGGGAATGGGAACGTACCAACGAGCGAGAACAGTGGATCGCCACTCAAAGGCCAGAACACACCGGCGTCGCGGATCTGGAGGGCCTTGCCGGGGAGCACGTAGTCGGCTCGAAGGTTGCCGGGTGCGCCACCGAAGGGTGACGGGGGGAAACCATCGAAGAAGTCGGCTGTGTCGAACGCTGGATCGCTGAGGTGCAGCGTGTTGGCGTTGCCCTGCAATGCCGACTGTTCTGTCCCGCCGAGGCTCGACGGCGTTGACTTGTCGTTCACATTTGGGTTGTCCAGCAGTTGCTGGATCGACCCGGGGATTGAGTCGCCATCAAGCGGATCAGAGTTCTCGTCACCCGCAATAACGAAGAGACTGCCCGGCTTCAACCCACCGAACTGACCAGCGTCGTCGTAGATATAGGAACCCCGGTTTTTCCCTGGCCCAACGTAATCCGCCCAGAAACGGATCTCATCGTGGTTGCGAGTGCCGTTGCGATCCTCCGGGCCGTCGAACACCGGCGGCGTCGGATGGCTCACCAGGAAGTGCACCGTTTTGTTGCCGATCTCGATGGGTAGATCCCAGTGGCTCTTGGATGAGAGCCTGAAGATCGCGATTTGATCGGGCGAGTAGAACGGACTGCCGTCCGGGTTCACCGGCAATAGGGCGCCGGGCATGTCCTTCCAGAGGAAATTCTGGAAGGTCCGCACGTTGTCAAAATCGATGGGATACATCGAGTAGACGGCCATGCCGAACTGACCGGGGAACCAGCCAAAGCCGAAGCTGTCGTCGGCGTAGACGAAATTGAACGGACTGGCCACCGGATCGAAGAGCGTGTCGTTGTTGAGATCCAGACCGGAGTGGATCCCCGTGTTCGACGGTGCGCTGTACCGAAACGGGTAGTCGATAGGCGCCGCGGTGCCGTGGGGTTCCATCAAGTAATTGTCATGGAACCCATCGAGCGAGGCATTTCCGTCGTCGAAGTCGAATTCGTTGATCAGGAGAACATCTGGTCGCGTGCGTTGAATGATCTCGGCCACGGCGTCCGCCTGCGCATTCCCCGGAACGCCGAGGTCGATCTGGAGCTGTCCATCGAAATTCCGGTTCAGCGACGCGTTGAACGTCGCGAAACGCACCGTGGGCGCGTTCGAATTCCCGTTGTCCGACCCGGCGGAGACCGGCAACGCAACCGCAATCAAACCAATCACCGTGGCGAGTAGCACCGCCAACCGCGTCCATCGTCCTCGTCTCATGTGGTTCTCCTCCTTGTCCAACCCATGCTCATCCAAACCGTGCAGGCGAACGGGCAGCAGCCCGTCCGCCTGCTCCATACGTTGGCGTCCTATGAACCCGGTATGTTCATCAGCAACAGCTGACCGGCCTCGAGCTTGCTCGTGACTCCGGTACCTGCGTCGAATTCCGAGTCGATGTAGAAGTCGGATCCATGTCCCTGGACATCCAGCAGCCACCATCCGCTTCCAAACCATTGAGAGACGTCGACGATGCCGCTCGTCTCCCACGACGACTCGTTGGCGGTCGCAACGTGGGTCCAGTTCGTCGTACCCAACTCGTGCTGCCAAATCTTGGCGACCGATGTGTCCTCCTGGACCATCAGGCTGGAGCCGCTCGTGTCCATGTTGTCGGGATTGCGTATCGCGACAAACGCATCGGCTGCAGAGTTATCGCCCTGGGCCAGCACGGTGAGGCTGTCGACCTTCTTCGGGTTCTTGTCGTTGAGAACCATCTTGAAGATCGATCCGTTGTCAGCAAAACCAGGTCCCACGGTATCCCGGAACATCCGTCCGGTAGTGGGGTCTGGCTTGATGCGTGACCGACCCGTATCGGCGATGTAGATCACATTCGGGTCGTTCTTGTCGTACGCCAAGTCCTCGAGGCGGATGAACTGGAAAACGTTGTGGTCGTTCGACCAATCCTCCAGCCCATCGACAGTTCCCCGCGCAATCTGCTTCGGCACGCGGATGAACTTGCCAGAGAACTCGTCGCCGGGGACGAGATCCAGATAGTCGTTGGCCCCGTTGAACGGATCGGTCTGATTCACCTTCTGGCCGTTGGCCGATGTGGCCTGGAATGCCCACAGGCTGCCCTTGTCCTGCCACACATGGGACTCTTGACTCGCCAAATACATGTAGAGCTGCGACGACGGGGCGTCGAACGTGTCGTCGGTGGTGAGCATCACCAGCTGGTTATATCCAGGAAGAGCGATCGTGTTCTCATGGTTAAGCCGACCCATGCCCGGCACCGCTGTCGACTCGCCGGTGTCGGTATTCAACACCACCGCCAGTCCGCCTTGCCGCATGCCAGGAGGCAAACCGGCGTCGGCGTCAGGAGCTCCCGGGGAAACCGGCACGACATCGCTCGTCTCCTCGCCGGTGAAGAACGTGTAGGTAGAAAACCCCTCCGCCGGTCCTGCCATCGAGGCCGAACAGAACCGCAAGAAGCCATCTGATGAGGGAATGGCGACTCCAGCGCCAACAATTTCACCCTCCGTCCCAGATGCAGTGCTCAGGGTCCACTTGGTGACCGAGGCGTCCTGGAAATCGGCCGTGCCGAAGAACGGAACCGTGGTCTCCTCGTGGTTGACAAACACGTCGACCGTGTCGGATGTCGGCCCCGGTCGAACGCCGATCCCGTCCGGGATCCCCTGAAAGGTCACGTCGTGATAATCGGGGTCACCGACCGTAATGATCGGAATCAAATCTCCGCCGCCGACCAACGTGATATACGGCGCCTCCGTAGTTTGAAACGGATGGGCCGCTCTCACCGGTACGGCGATCGTCATCAGCAGTGTGACGGCGACCAGTACTACGAAGCTCCTCGCGACAATCGGGCGCGGATACGTGGCATGCTGCATGCGATTCCTCCCTTATCTAGCCTCCTCTTGACCTTCCCCCGGCGCAGCGTCCGTGGACGATGGCCTAGGACTCGCCTTCATACTGGCGCACTTGCCGGTGTTCGAACAAATCGACAAGCGACGGATTTCGTGAGCCCGGGGTCACCGCGTACTTCCGTCACACCAACACCCAGGGAATCGCCGACTTCGAATACCTACCCGGCGAATCAGACTGGCGCCCCGTCGGTGGCCACTTCGGCGAGCTGAGCCGGTAAGGCAAGCTCGTGGTGGATGGGTCGAGCGGCACAGTTAGTGAGATTCGCTGACGCTCTTACGCCGATCGCGCCGTCGTGGTGGTCCCGCACCGGGCCATTGTCCGAGACCTCGAGGCCTTCCGCGACGGGATGGCATTGGTGGGGACCTCGCTGAGCGGGTACGTCTACAACAAGGCACCGCTGCCGTTCCGAGCGAGCCACGACGACGGATCCGCCCCAGTCCAAGGCCGGCGCTGGTTCTCCGGACGTAGCTGACGTTCAGGCCCGGTCGAGGTACGCGATGGCTCCGAACATTCCTAAGGTCGACGTCCTAGGGGCAGGGATCAGCGCGATCGACATGGCATGGCCGTCGCCGAGATCCCCCCCTTGGATCAAAGAGAGAGCGCGCCACGATTTTTGCGTCACCGGGGTGCACGGCGTCATGGAGTGCCAGCGCGATCCGGAACTGCTGAGGATCCACTACGAGTCCAGGCTCACCACTCCACACGGTATGCCGCTCGTATGGTGCGCCCGTTGGGGGGAGCCCGCCACCGATCGGTGACCGTACTGACCGACTCCGGGATCGGTGACGGTCCGGGAGTCGATGACACGTTGCTAATTGTGGGCACCATTCGATTCCAATCCCCCACGCTCACGTCAGATCGTCGGATCCCAAGACGCTATGGCGCACACGCGTCTTCCCTGCATTGCCGACTCGCCTTGAGCGCGGAACTGCCCCTGCTTTGTCCGCTGGGTGAAGGCCCGCCGCAGAACCAGTCCAGCTTTTCTTCGTCTCCCCCGCGATGTGGAAGAGAGGCAAAGCACGGGCGCCACTCACGTCTTCGTGGCCCCCGAATAGCGGGGGAAACGCGGAGTCGCTGAAGCGACCTCGCAGAGGGGGCTGCTCTCGCCGATCAAGCTGGCCACTTCACGACCGATACCGACACCAGGCAACTCGTACACTCCGACGGACAACAGCAACGGACCGGGCGATGACCGTACAACACATGTCATTGGTTGGGGGTATGACGCTCGCCGCCACGATCGTCTCGGTTCTCCTCGCCCTGCCCCTGCGCCAGGAGCCGGTCGATGCCTCCACCAGGCCGTTTCCGACCGAGGCCCTGCAGACCGCGGCAACGATCGGCCGATCTTTCGTGGGTCAGGCAGCCACGACAGCTACCGCCGAACCCGGCGGGGCAGGAATCGGGCTCGTCGACCCAACCTCCGGGATCTGGCACCTCCGCACCAGGGGCGGTGACCCGACCTCCTTCTACTTCGGCAACCCAGGAGATCTGCCGATCATGGGCGACTGGGACTGCGACGGGACCGACACCCCCGGCCTGTATCGCCAGGCCGACGGGTTCGTCTACCTGCGCAACTCCAACACCCAGGGCATCGCGAACGTCCGGTTCTTCTTCGGTAACCCTGGCGATGTGCCGCTCGCCGGCGACTTCAACAATGACGGGTGCGACACAGTGTCGATCTACCGGCCCTCCGAGGCCCGCATCTACGTGATCAACGAGCTCGGCGAGAATGACGGTGGCCTCGGCACGGCTGACTACTCCTACCTCTTCGGTAACACTGGCGACAAGCCCTTCACGGGCGACTTCAACGGCAACGGCACGACGACCGTCGGCCTGCACCGCGAGTCGACCGGGCTCGTGTACTTCCGGAACACCAACAGCACGGGAAACGCCCACGACCAGTTCTTTTTCGGCGACGCCGGGGATCGCCTCGTCGCCGGAGACTGGACCGAGGACGGTAAAGACACACCCGCGGTGTTCCGCCCATCCCAGCGACGTCTCTATCTTCGCTACACCAACACTCAAGGCAACGCCAACGAGGACTACACGTGGGGCGAGGCGCCGTACATCCCCGTATCCGGCAACTTCGGCGCGCTCAACTCCGGGGTCACCGTGAACGTCTCGGGCGCGCCGCAGGGCCTCGAATGGGCGGTTGAGTCCTTCTACCAGGACCTGCCTTCAGCTCCACACTTGCCGACCGGCCTGTACAACCACCTCGGGGGGCTCAACGACACACCGAAGACCAGGACCGTCAACGGAGCGGCATCGACCGCAAACGCCTACGGGTCCGAAGTGGCGGTCGTGACCAGTGGCCCCGACGTGCTCCTCGCCGTCTCCGACCACGGATGGGAGTGGCGCATCGTCGGCGCCCACCCCGCAACCGAGGGACGCGGTATCTGGTTCGGCGACTCGCCCCGGTTCGTGGTGATGATCGGCGCAGATTGGCAAAAGAGTGGAGAGACCTGGCCGGAGACACCGCTTCGGACCAATGCCGACAGCGTGCACATCTATTCGGCCGTGCCGTCGACCGGACAGGGCACCATTCTTGGCTTCCCGAGGGACACGATCGTCCGCACGTCCCTCGGCGAGCGCAAAGTCTCCAAAACGATGGTCAATGACGGACCTGCCGGCACGGTCGACGCACTGCGACGCGAGACGGGGCTCCCGATCGAGGGCTATCTCCATACCGGAATGGGCTCCACCGTCGGCGGCGGGGGCCCACCAGCGGGATTCCTCGATCTGGTCGATGCTTACGGCGGATTCCCTTTCCTCGTGCCGTATAGCGGCGGCGCTGC
>CAXMOL010000184.1:0-2685 GCA_964194935.1 uncultured Kiloniellaceae bacterium | reverse complement strand
AGTCCGATTTTGATGCTCTCGCCTGGAGCCAGACGCTTCGAATAGAGCAGTTCGCGGTCGGGGCGATCCAGCCAGCGCAGAATCCCGCGGGCAGCCAGCAGTGCGCCGATGAAGGTGAGGCCGGCGTTGCCGCCTCTCATGCCTCTTGACAGCAGGCGGGCGCCGGTTCGTAGCGGATCCATCAGCCGATGCTACCCACCACAAATGCTCGCCTAGAGTTTGCGGCATGTTCCGCCACCGCGAGCGCTTCGTAAAGATCATGGTCTACGTTCTGGTCGGGGCGATGGTGCTGTCGCTGACACTGGGCGCCCTATCAGCGATCATCGGCGGGTGAGCGATACGTTTGCAGCAGGCGACCTGTGTCTGCTGCTCGACGCCAAAGCCAGGACCTATCTCATCGACCTGGCCGATGCCGGCCAATTCCAATATCACGCCGGTTATCTGGATCACAGCGAGATAATCGGACTTGGGCCAGGATCGCTGTTGCGATCCAGTACCGGAAGTCGCCTCATCGCCCTGCGTCCCCGACTTTCCGATTACATACTCAACATGCCGCGGGGGGCGCAACTGATCTATCCCAAGGACTTGGGACCGATGATCCACTGGGCCGACATTGCTCCGGGGCAAACAGTGATCGAAGCCGGCACCGGATCTGGGGCTCTTGCCCTTGCGCTGCTGCGAGCCGTCGGAGAAACGGGCCGAGTCATCACCGTGGAACGCCGCGACGACCACAAGAAGCATGCCGAGCGAATCATCTCCCGGTTCCACAGCGGGTTGCCAGACAACCTCACCATGTTGGAAGGCGACGTCTGTGAGGTCTTTGACGACTTCCCGGATACGGATCGGTTGATGTTGGATCTTCCCGAACCCTGGACGGTGGTGGAGGCGGCCGCTGGCAAGCTGGCGGCGGGAGGCATCGTTTGCGCGTATGTGCCCACCGTCCCTCAGGTCCAGCGTCTTACGGAAGCCCTTCGCCGCACCGGGTGGTTCATCCTGCCGGAGAGCTTCGAGGGTATGCACCGAGAGTGGAAGTTCGAGGGTCGGTCGGTGCGTCCGGCCAGCCAAATGGTCGGACACACGGGTTTCATAACAATCGCCCGGCACGCCAGCACGCAGATGAACGCTGAGGAGGCGCCGATTGAGGGGACCCGTTAAAGAAAGCGTCGTCGAGCCGGGTTATGGCTCGATGAAGATGCACTCCCCGGGGCACTCCTCGGCGGACTCGATCGTGATGTCCTCCTGCCCGGCGGGTACCAGGGCCAGCCCAGCAGCTCCCTCCGAATTCCCCTCCGACGCTGCAAAGATCGTGGCCCCGTCACGCACGTAGGCGAGACCGTCGTCCAGCAGCACGAAGACGTCGGGAGCGATCTCTTCGCATAGGCCATCTCCGGTGCAGAGGTCCTGATCGATCCAAACCTTCATGGTGAAAACACTCCGATGGTGCTCGTGTTGCGGCGATTGTAATGATGGCTGCGTTTGACTCAAGGCAAGATAGAGCCGATCGCGGGGCCAGACGTATACTTCGCTCCCGGACCGGGGTAACCCGGTCTCAGCCGTCTGGACCGGAGCCGCCGTGGCAGCAACCGACAACGAAGAACTTCACAGCACCATCAAGATGCTGGAAGAAGAGATCGCGGTCCTCCGTCGCCGCCTCCAGGACGCGCCGCGTCGGGTGCGCGTGCTCGAAGAACGGTTGCTCGAAGCAAAGGGCCGACTAACCCAGGCTGTCTCCCAAAACGAGAAGCTATCGGTCGCTCTGGAAGAGACGCGGGAGCAGCTCGCCGTACTGCGCGACGAGGTGGAAAAGCTGACCGCGCCGCCCAACGCATTCGGTCTGGTCCAAGGTATCAATACCGACGGCACGCTTGACGTGGTCACGGGTGGCCGCAAGCTCCGGGTAAACGTTGAACCTTCGATCGAGATCAAGGAGCTGGAGCAAGGACAGGAAGTCCTCCTCAACGAGGCGATGAACGTCATCGACGCCAGGGACTTCGAGTCCACCGGCGAGATCGCAACTGTCAAGGAGGTCCTTGACGACAACCGGGTGATCATCCTCGGTAGGGCCGATGAGGAACGGGTAGTCGAACGGTCCGGACCAATGCGTGAAGCGTTCATCAGAGTCGGAGACCACGTGCGGATCGACGCTCGGACCGGTCTTGTCTACGAGCGATTGGTGCGACCCGAGGTAGAAGAACTCGTCCTCGAGGAAGTCCCCGACGTGCGCTACGAGGACAT
Source organism: uncultured Kiloniellaceae bacterium (assembly GCA_964194935.1). GTDB lineage: Bacteria > Actinomycetota > Acidimicrobiia > Spongiisociales > UBA11373 > JACZWZ01. The sequence goes on along the minus strand of CAXMOL010000184.1, from coordinate 450 downwards.
CGGGGGACTGGGGGGTCAGATAGAGACCATCCGCGACGCCGTCGAGCTGCCCTATATCCACAAGCAACTGTTTGACGACTACGGCCTGGCGGCTCCCAAGGGTGTGCTGCTCTACGGACCCCCCGGATGCGGCAAGACGCTGATAGCCAAAGCCGTCGCAAATTCTCTCGCGATCGCAGTGGCCGAACGGACCGGGCGAGACGACGCCCGTTCCTATTTCCTGAATATCAAAGGCCCCGAACTGCTGAATAAGTACGTCGGGGAGACGGAGCGCCAGATTCGGCTGATCTTTTCGAGGGCGAAGGAGAAGTCTGACGAAGGCGTACCCGTCATCGTGTTCTTCGACGAGATGGATTCGTTGTTCCGAACCAGGGGCACCGGAATCTCGTCCGATGTCGAGTCGACGATCGTGCCGCAGTTGCTGTCGGAGCTCGACGGCGTCGAGGCGCT
>CAXMOL010000183.1:0-5972 GCA_964194935.1 uncultured Kiloniellaceae bacterium | reverse complement strand
GCTGCGGCCACCGATGCGTTGAGACTCTCGACGCGAGCGTCGAGAGGGATGGCGGCGAGGACGTCTACCCGCTCCGCCACGAGACGACTCAACCCCGCACCCTCGGAACCGAGCACGATCGCAACAGGCTCGGTGAGCAGGCTCAACCCGAACAATGGCTGATCGCCTCCTCCATCGAGACCCACGGTCCACACGTCCTGTCGCTTCAGATCGTCGATCGCGGCGGCGATGGACCCGACAACGACGAGGTCGAGATGTTCAAAGGACCCGGCACCCGCCTTGAAGGCGGAAGCACCGAGGGGCGCAGCACGGTTTCCCGACATCACAAGTCCCGTAAAACCAGCAGCCAGAGCACTGCGCGCTATTGCCCCGACATTGCGCGGATCTTCCAGGTGATCGAGCACCACCAGTGCAGTCGGGCTGGATCGCCGGCTCGCCACCTCCAGCGGGACGGGAGAGATGGGTCGGCACTCCGCCATTACTCCCTGCGGAGCACTGCTGGCCGCCATGGCCCGCAGGTCATCGACGAATTCGACACCGGCGCCACCGGATCGGGCGGCCTCGATGAGGTCACCAAGGCCATTTGCTCGAGACTCGTCTACGACGAGCCGTTCGACTCGACCAGCCGCGACCGCAGCTGTGACCGCATGAATGCCTTCGACTTCAGCGCCGATGCCAGCTCGTGCCATCCGCCCCATCCTCAAGAATCACTCCGGTGTCGGCGAGCGAATCGCGAATCGCATCGCTTCGCGCAAAGTCGCGCCCAGAGCGCGCCGCCGTTCGGGCTGCGATCAGGCCTTCCACAAGTTCAATCGGCTCTGAGCCATCCACCTCAAACTGCTCGGCGATGGCGCTCAGTTGTTCCTTCAGGTCGTCTACGCCACCGGCCGGTTCGTCGAGCCCAAGGACACCGACCAACTCGTCAAAGGCGGCGACGTGAGGGCCGACGTCCTCGCCGGCATCCAGGCGACGGTTCCCGTCGCGGACGAGATCGAACAGGACGCTCATCGCTTCGGCTGTGTTGAAGTCGTCGTCCATTGCTGCTTGAAATTGGGCGAGGGCAGCCGCATCGGGCTCGCCTTGAGGATCGCCACCACGCCGACGAAAGGCCCACAGCCGATCCAGGGCGGCCTCTGCATCGGCGACCAGCTCCGGCGAGTAGTCGATCGGCTGGCGGTAGTGGGCACGCAAGTAGAAGAGCCGCACGGCCTCGGGTCGATACTCGTCGAGAAGGTCGAGCAGACCGACCACGTTCCCCAGCGACTTGGCCATCTTGTCGCCCTTCAACCGGACCATTCCGTTGTGGAGCCAGTAGCGAGCGAAAGGGCGGTCGCCTTCGGCGGCCTCAGACTGGGCTATCTCGTTCTCGTGGTGCGGAAATATGAGATCGAGTCCGCCACCGTGGATATCGAAGCCGAATCCAAGCTCCTTGTGCGCCATGGCTGAGCACTCAATATGCCAACCGGGGCGTCCCGGCCCCCACGGTGAATCCCAACTTGGTTCATCGGCCTTCGACGCCTTCCACAACGCGAAATCGAGCGGATCTCGTTTGTGTTCACCCGGCTCGATGCGAGCCCCAGACACCAAGTCATCGACATTTCGGCCGCTCAGTTCGCCGTAGGTCGGGAGGGAGCGGACTGCAAAGTACACATCGCCACCTGCTGCATAAGCATGCTCGCGCCCGATGAGTTGCTCGATCATCTCGATCATCTCACCGATGTGGTCGGTGGCTGACGTGATGGCGTCGTAGGGGCGCACCCGCAGCCGGTCGTATGCATCAAAGAACTGGGCCCTGGCGCGTTCTGCTACTTCAACGGTCGAGATCCCCTGCTCACCGGCGGCGGCGATGATCTTGTCCTCGATGTCGGTGATGTTGGCGACGTATTTCACGTCGAATCCACGCCATTCGAGGTAGCGACGAATCACATCGAAAGCGACCGCCTGGCGGCCATGTCCGACATGAGGAGCCGACTGCACGGTCGGGCCACACACGTACATTCCCACCTGACCCGGATCCCGGGTTTCGAAGGGCTGAACCGACCGGCCGAAGGTGTTGTAGACCTGCATCAGAGACCGGACGATGGTATCAGTCGACCGGTACGCTCCTCGACATGCCTCACCCACAGGGACGACCGTGGATCATTGCCCATCGTGGCGCTTCGCTTGCCGCCCGCGAAAACACGATCGAGGCCTTCCGGCTGGCGGCAGAACTCGGAGCCGATGCCGTTGAACTCGATACAAGACGAACGGCCGATGACGTACTCATCGTTCACCACGACGACACGGTGGCTGGGTGCGACCGTCCGATCATCGCAATGAGCCGACGAGAACTGCGCGATCTCGCTCCATGGGTGCCCGACCTCGCCGAGGCCATCGACGCCTGCACCGGAATGTGGGTCGACGTCGAGGTGAAGAACGACCCGCGTGACGCGGATTGGGACCCCGACGACGCAGTCACCAAAGCCCTCGTAGCCATCCACGGTGGTGACGACATAGTGGTGACTTCGTTCAACTCCGATTCGGTGGCCGTGGCCAGCGGCGCTGGGTTGCGCACCGGCTGGCTCATCGGTCGAGGCATCGATCCCGCGGCAGTGACGCAAGCAGCCGCCGCAGCCGGCCATGAACTCTTGCTGCCTCATTACTCAACGATGAGCGGTGACCATGGTTCTCATATCCTCGACACCGCCGGTCTGGCTGGGGTTGAAGTGGTGGTTTGGACGTTGGATGACCCAGTCGAAATGATGCGACTTGCCGGCCTAGGCGTCGGTGGAATCGCCACCAACGCACCCGACATCGCCCACTCAGCCCTGAACGTCCTCTGAACCACCGTCGAGCACAGCGACAGCAAACACGGCGATTCCTTCGTCGCGACCCGTAAATCCCAGCCCGTCCGAGGTGGTGGCCTTTACTGAAACCGCATCGAGAGCAATCTGGAGAGTGGTGGCGATCGCCGCACGCATCGCTTCTCGAATCGGACCGATCCGAACGGTCTGAGCTACAACCGTCAGATCGACTGAGACGATCGAGAAGTCGCCCCCAACCACGAGTCGAACGGCATCTGCCAGCATCTCCATGCTGTCGGCATCCGTCCATCGCGGATCGTCAGACGAGTAATGAGAGCCGATGTCGCCCATGGCGGCAGCTCCGAGGAGGGCATCGATCACGGCGTGAGCAGCCACATCGCCGTCTGAGGTGGCATCAATTCCTCTGGTGAGGTCGGCGACGATCCCGGCGAGCAGCACTTCCCCATCGGCGGTGAAGCGATGAGCGTCCACGCCCCATCCGACCCTCACCGTGCCAACTCCTTTGCCAGCGCCATTGCCACAGCCAGGTCGCCCGGATAAGTCACCTTCAGATTGTGATCTTCCCCGGCCACGATCACAACCGATCCGCCACTGCGCTCGACCAAGACCGCATCATCGGTTGCATCCCCATCGTTTGCCTCGTGACTTCGAACCAGAGCTTCAAACGTAAATCCCTGAGGAGTCTGCGCGACAACCAGGTCGGTCCGGTCGATGGTCCGATCGACAACATCGCCGCTCACATGCTTGAGAGTGTCGCGCACGGCAATCGAGGGCACCACCGCCTCGACGTCCCCCACCCGGAGTCGCTCGATCACCCGCCGCACCAGATCCGCAGATGCCAGCGGTCGAGCGGCATCGTGGACGAGGACGTAGGTTGTTGCGGCGGGGGCCACGGCAAGGCCGGCCGCCACCGAATCCCTCCGCCGGTCACCGCCGGGAACTCCCCCAGCCACATCGCCGACTACGACGACTTGGTCGCAGCCGCCGGACTCGAGTGCGTCGAAAGACCACCTCCACATGGGCCGTCCAGAGATGTCAACCGAGGACTTGGGCCGACCAAAACGTTCGCCGGTCCCTGCTGCCACGACGATTCCAAATATGCTCACGACCCCAGTTTGGCGAAAACCATGCGTCCAATCGAAGTCCGCATGGCACTGAACACCTCAACATCAATCTTTTCACCGATGTGAATACCCGCTTCCTCGACCACAACCATCGTTCCATCATCGAGATATCCGACTCCCTGTCCAGGTTCGGATCCCTCCTTTTCGATGAGAAGCTGCAGCGTCTCGCCTGCCATCGGGACACGACGCATCGACTCACCCAGTGCATGGGGATTGAGGACGGAGACGCCGCGCAACCCGGCGGCGGCCGCCAGATTGTGATCGGTGGTCACCAGGGTTGAACCCGCTTCGACGCAGAACGCGATGAGCTTTGCGTCCACTTCAGGGAACTCGGGGAAGGTTCGCTCGTCGGATCGGAGGTCCACCGCGGCCAAACCTGAAATCGCATCGAGAATATCCAAGCCACGTCGACCTCTGCGACGACGCTCCTTCTGGCCACTGTCAGCTATTCCCTGCAGTTCGTCGAGCACAAATGCAGGCACCCAGACTTGGCCGACCACCAGGCCCACCCGTGCCAAATCGAGAATTCGCCCGTCGATGGCGGCGGACGAGTCGATCACGAAAGACCCCGCCATTGGAGCTTCATCGGGTCCCGCCAGACGACCCCGCCTCTTACCGAGGCCAGCAGCCGCCAGAAGATCATCCGCCCGGGCCGAGAAGACCGAAGATCCGAATGAGGCGAGCACGATCACCAGCAGAGCTGCGCCGGGCCAGCCGACCACGGCGGGGAGAAGGATGATTGCCGGGACCGAGATCACAGCACCGACGAGCAACCCGGCGATAAGGCCGAATGCACCAGCAAAGAGTTCGGGGCCTGAGGCACGCTTCACCATCTCGGGAGCCTGATCGAGCGATCGACGGAAAAACCGTCCGAGGAGACCACCGAGGACGTATCCGACGCCGGCACCGAGTACAGCACCGAGGATGATGGCTGCATCAGGGCTTGGTCCGCCGGTCTCGTACCACTCGGGGGCACTCCGACCGATAAGGAATCCGGCAGCTGTAGCTGCCAGGGTGACGACGAGTCGGATAATTTCAATGATCATCCCTGTCGTCCTCCTCTACTCCTCTTCTGGAACCTCTACCTTCGGCAGCGCCCGATCAAGGCGCTTCACAGCATCTTCTTCGGTCAGATTGAGTGCGAACCGAAGCTCTGATGCAAGAATCAACCGCGCCTTCGACAGCATTCGTTTTAGGGCCGGGGAGATTCCCTTTAGCTGTTGTGCATGGGTGAGGTCGCGTACGACCTCGGCTACTTGGTAGATATCGCCTGAATTGATCTTCTCAGTGAGGAGTTTGTACCACCGGCTCCAGTTGGCGCCTGCCTCCTGCGGTTCCTCCTTGAAGGTCGCCAACACCCGACGCGCTGCAGTCTTCGAGATGACCGGCCTAACGCCGAGATCGACTGCCTTTTCGACCGGAACCCGCAGAATGAGCTGATCGATCGCTACTTCAAGGACGAAGAAGTCGATACGAGATCCGTCGAATTCTCGACGCTCTCTCTTGATGATGGTCGCCGCACCGTGGTGGGGGTAGACCACCTTGTCCTTCACAGTGAACGGAGAAACGTACTTCTTCTTTGGCCCGGGCTTTGGCGCTGGTTTTGCGTCGGCCGCAGGCTTCTTGGCCGCAGGCTTCTTGGCCGCAGGCTTCTTGGCCGCAGGCTTCTTGGCCGCAGGCTTCTTCGCCGCAGGCTTCTTCGCCGCAGGCTTCTTCGCCGCAGGCTTCTTCGCCGCAGGCTTCTTCGCCGCAGGCTTCTTCTTGGCGGCGGCCTTGATCTTGGCGGCGTCAGCGGGCTCGAGGCTCGATGAGGCTCCCTTTGCATCGATCTTGAGCTTCTTGGCATGCGCCAGCACATCACTCGAATCGAGCTTTAGCTCGCGGGCGAGTTCATAGACGCGCATTCGGGCTCCTGGTAGTGGTCGGTGGCGCCCTCCGGGTCATCGGAGGGCCGCTGTGGCCAGTGTACCGCGACACTGCCCGGCACCGGGAGTCAAGACGCTTGATCGATTTCCGTGATCCTCAGATCGCTGAGTTGTCTTCC
>CAXMOL010000182.1:0-1803 GCA_964194935.1 uncultured Kiloniellaceae bacterium | reverse complement strand
CCGTAAGCATCCACGATCTCCTGACGCAGCACCGGAACCAGGTTGTCTGCCGGCTGCAGGTTCAAGTCGTCTTCGAGGAGAACGAAGCCCTTGGCTGCGATCACTCCATCGGAGCTGAACAGCAGGGCAACATCGATCTCTCCACCCTCAAGGGCGGCGACGGTGAGAGGTCCACCGACGTCGAGCGGCTTGAATTCGGCAAAGTCGAGTCCGTACACATCCGCATCGGTCAGCCCGATGAGGCAGAACTCACGCTGCGGGCACTCAGGTGGTCCGCCAAAGACCAATGTGCCGTTCATGGCGGCCAGGTCGCTGGTCTTGGCAACACCGTTGTCGGCAGCAAAGGCTGCGGTGACGACGATGCCGTTCTTGTCCTGGGCCGGCGTGTAGTTGGCCACGGTCAGGTCTGTATCTGAATAGACGGCCGCAAGGGAGTCCCAGGTCTCCTGGGAATCGGTGGTGGATGTCCCACCCTCGAATGTCAGCAGAGTGCCGGTGTACTCGACCAGCAGGTCGATTTCTCCGGACTTCAATGCTGGGTTTACGACCTCGCGACTGCCCAGGTTGAACGAACGCTCGACCGGATAACCGGCGGCCTCCATTGCCTGGGCGTAGATCTCGCCGACGATGAGCTGTTCACTGAAGTTGGTGGAACCAACCGTGATGGTTGGTCCATCAGCCGGAACGTCTCCCGACGCGTCATCATCGCCACATGCGCTCGCGATGAGCGCAAAGGCGAGGACGGTCGCCCCAACGGTCCGGGTGCGGAAGGATCTCCGCATGGGTATCTCCTCTCAATTGTTTGTGATTGGCGTCGACCAAGCCTGGCCGACAGCGGTTCAACGACCGTAGGTGTGTCGTTGTTCCTACATACTCACACTACGGGACGCAGCACTGGATCCTTTGAACCCGATGTGCGACGCAGCGGCGAAGGAACAAACCAGCGCTCGCTCCAGGTGAACGCCACCTCGGTGAGAACCGACAGCAGCGCAACGAGCAGGGCCCCGGCGACGATCTGGACGTCGTCTTGCACCGCAAACCCATCGATGATGAATCTGCCCAACCCGCCGTAGGCGACAAGGGCCCCCAGCGGGGCGGTGGCCACGACCGCAACGGCCGAGAGCCGCAAGCCGGTCAGGATCACCGGCGAGGCCATCGGGATCTCGACATCACGTAACACCCGGGACTCGGTGATTCCCATGCCGCGGGCGGCCTCGACGATTTCGGGATCGACCCCCTGCACCCCGGCGTAGGTGTTGGTAAAGATCGGGGGCAGCGCCAGGGCGAACAGGGCGGCAAAGGTGGGGAGAAAGCCGAGACCCGAAGAGATGAACGGAACCGTCTTGGCCAGCCAGATGGTGAGCGGCAACGAGAGCGCCACGATGCCGAATGAGGGCAGCGCCCGGCCGATGTTGACCAGCGAAACGACGGCAAAGCCGCCACGGCCGGTGTGGCCGAACCACGCCCCGAGGGGAACTGCGATGACCGCGGCCGAAATGAGAGCGGCACCGGATACCTCGAGATGCTCCCAGGTGCGTTGCAGGTAGCCGCCGGAACCATCCCAGTTCTCCACGAACCACTTGGCCAGATCGCCGAGGAAGTCCATCAGACGGCCGCCGATCGGCGTCGAGCCCACGGGGTGAGCGCCCATTGCAGGATGACCAGGGCGGTATCGAGGGTCACGGCAATGATGACCGACAGCCCCGTTCCCAGGATGATCTCGGTGTCAAAGAACCGGTTGAGGCCGCTCAGAATGAAGAACCCGACTCCGCCTTGGCCGATGAGAGCGGTGATGGTTACCAG
>CAXMOL010000181.1:0-1726 GCA_964194935.1 uncultured Kiloniellaceae bacterium | reverse complement strand
CATGTGGCCCCGGAGCATCGGCTGCCCAGCCTGACCACAGTGACCGTGCCCGAAGGGGTAGACGCCAAGGCGGTCAGCGCTCAGCTACTAAGCGAGTACAACATCGAGATCGCCGGCGGCCTAGGTGAGTTGGCCGGCCGGGTATGGCGAGTCGGCCTTATGGGCTACAACAGTCGCCCGGAAGCCGTGCAGTCGTTGTTGGACGCACTCCGGGAAACACTGGATCGGCAGTAGACGGGCCCGAGACTCCGAAGTTGCGGGCTAGAGGCTGCGCAGTTTCGGGTCGAGTGCGTCGCGGATTCCGTCGCCGATGAAGTTCACGCTCATCACAGTGAGCGAGATAAAGACCCCGGGCCAAATCACGCGCATTGGAGACAACTGGAGATAGTCCTTGGCGTCGAAGAGAAGCCTGCCCCAGGTCGGGAAATCTGCCGGGAACCCGAGACCGAGAAACGACAACGCCGACTCGGTAAGGATGGCAACGGCCACCCCGAGCGCCCCCGCCACCATCACCGGGCTCATCACGTTGGGGAGAATGTGGCGGAAGATGACGTTTCGCTTGCGAGTGCCGATGCTTTGCGCGGCGAGTATGAATTCACGTTCCTTGAGGGCGAGTACGTCGCTCCGAACGATTCGAGCCGTCGGCATCCAACTCGTCAGACCGATGATCGCGACTACGAGGATGAAGATTCCGAGGCTGGGACCGAAGGCCTCCTTCAATGAATCGCGAAACAGCAAGATCACCACGAGGAGAAGAGGCAGAATCGGTAGCGCCAGGAAAAGGTCTGTCACCCGCATCAGCGGGCCGTCCCACCGGCGGAAGTATCCAGAGACGATTCCGACGGCAGTCCCGATGAGTAGACCGAAGAGCATGGCGGCAAAACCGACCGCCAGCGAAATACGGCCGCCGACGAGGACACGGGCGAGGACATCCCGACCCAGGTTGTCCGTACCCATCAGGTGTCCCCAGCTTGGTGCCTGATTGGCAATTGGTACATCGATTCCGAATGGGTCGACCGGATAAAGAAACGGCCCTGCGACGGCGGCAAAGACGATGATGGTCAACAGAAAGAGACCGACCACCGCGCCCTTGTGACGACGGAACTGGCGCCATACGTCCTGACCAAGGGACCGATACTCCTGGTGCTCCGCAGCGTCCTCAGTCGCTTCTGGAACTTCCTCGTGGGTTGTCGCCATGGTTTGCCCCTCAGTCGTATCTTATTCGAGGGTCGAGTACTCCGTACATCAGGTCGGCTACCAGATTGAACAGCACGATCAGCACGGCAAACATGAAGGTAAGGGTCTGCACCATCGGGATGTCATTTTGGCCGATGGCGACGATGAGCAGCTGACCCAGCCCGTTGATTCGAAAGATCTGCTCGGTGATGATCGCACCAGCGAAGATTCCTGGGATTTGGAGGGCGATAAGGGTCACCACCGGGATCATGCTGTTGCGCATCGCATGCCTGATGATCACTGCGCTCTCCCGCAGACCCTTGGCTCGCGCTGTGCGCACATAATCCTCGTTGAGATTGTCGAGCATCGCCGAGCGGGTAAACCGGGTGAGGGCGGCAGCGTTGAACAGCGATAACACGGTCACCGGCATGATCATCTGTTTGAACTGGAAGACGATGCTCGACCAGTCGGTCCAAACGACCGTATGGGTCGTCTTGTAGAACGATGGGAACCAGCCAAGCCACACACTAAAGATGACGATGGCCAGCAA
>CAXMOL010000180.1:0-1714 GCA_964194935.1 uncultured Kiloniellaceae bacterium | reverse complement strand
ACGTATTACGAGGATCAGCGGATAGGGACCAGTTCGGGTGTGTGTTTGTTTCGCCAGTCGACGAGTTTGGCTGCGATGAGCATTGTGATAGCTAGGGCCAGCTGCGCGAGTCTGTGTTCTGGTTTGCGGTCGGTGTTTCTTCTGAGCTGTCCATAGTCGATGAGCCACGAGTTGGTTCGTTCGACAAGCCAACGGTTGTCGATTCGGAAGGCGGGACGAATCGGCTCGGGCTGGCCTCGCTTCTTCTTGCGTGAAATGTTGACGTCTTCGATCCCGGCAGTGGCGATGAGGTCATCGACGAACTGGTAGTCATAGCCTTTGTCTGCGTGGATTGTTTCGATGTCGTGATGCAGTCCACGGCTGGTGATTGCCGCCAAGGTGGGTTCGACAAGTTTCGAGTCATGCCGGTTGGCAGGAGCAATTGCCCACCCAATCGGGACACCTTCCCCATCGACCGCAATTGACCATTTCCACCCTGTTTTCCCTCTATCAGCAGGATTCGGGCCGGTTCCGTCTCCACCACAACGGGCCTTCTGTTGGGATCCATCAATACACACATCGGCCAGGTCCAACCCGATAATCCGGTCATAGGCACCCACGGCTTGCTCACAAAGCTGGTCAAACACACCATTGGTGATCCATTCATCACGACGAGTCCGCAACGTTGTGTCAGACACCTGGCAGAACAACAGCCGTTCCGCGTCCTCCCATGAACAGCCCGTAACAAGCCGAATCAAGATTCCCCTGAAACACAACCGGTCAGAGATCCGCTTGCGATGACATCCCAAAGGATGAGAATCAGGCCGATCCGGAAGCAGCCCCTCAACCGCGTTCCAGACAACATCCATCACTTCTGGATCGAGCGCACGCATAATGACACCTCCACTGGGTTGTTGACGGTTGCGTGTTATCCGGCATCATCGCCGGAGCAACCCAACACCCAGTGGAAATCGCCTATCCGCGCGTCCTCTACGTACTCGGCAATACTGACTCAGGACTCATGACTCGTCGCATCACGCTGATCCGGCACGCCGAGACCGCAGCCAACCTGCACGGAGGATGGCAGGGCCACTCCGATTCCGAGTTGAGCGACCGCGGCTACGGTCAGATCGCCAAACTCGCAGCGCGCTTCAGGCCCGAGACACCTTCGCTTCTGATCACCTCGGACCTGGGTCGGGCGATTTCGACCGCAGATGCCCTCGGGTCGGCAGAGCCCGATCCGCGATGGCGGGAGTTTCACTTCGGCGAGTGGGAGGGATTGCGCTCCGACGAGATCGAGCAGAGGTTCCCGGGCGGCTTGCTCGCGTTGCGTTCCGGGGACGACTTTCGGCCGGAAGGCGGAGAATCGCAGTCGGAATTCGCGGCGAGGATCCAGGAGGCGCTCGCCGCCGTTGTTCTCCGTCTCGACGACGGCGACGAGGCAATGGTTGTCACCCACGGTGGTCTGATCCACTCGCTGATCGCTCTTATCCTTGGAGCAGATCCCCGGGCGCTGGCGTTGCCGGCCAATACGTCGGCGACGACCGTCGTGCTCGACGATGGTCAACGACCCCAGGTGTTCACCTACAGCGACGCAACACACCTCGGCGGCGACGTGTCCCGCGCCGAGGGCCGCAGCGTGATGCTCTACCGGCATGGCGAAACGGTGGCCAACGTCGAACATCGATGGCACGGACATCGCGAGAGCCCGCTCACCGAGACTGGGCGGCGGCAA
>CAXMOL010000179.1:0-9571 GCA_964194935.1 uncultured Kiloniellaceae bacterium | reverse complement strand
CCGATGTTGCACACCCTTCCAACCGGTGCACTCGCCGCGCCGTTCGAGACCCACCATGGGGCTCTCGGGATCGACATGTACCTGCGAATCGCGATCGAGTTGTACTTGAAGCGGCTAGTCGTGGGCGGGATGGAACGGGTCTTTGAGATCGGAAGGGTCTTCCGCAACGAGGGAATCTCGACGACCCACAACCCGGAATTCACCATGCTCGAGGTGTACCAGGCGCTTGCGGACTACACCGACATGATGGATCTCACCGAGGCGATCGTGGTCGAGGCCGCCATGGCCGTTGTAGGCAGCACCGAGCTCGAGTACAAGGGAGAGACGCTGTCGTTTGCCGCTCCGTGGGCCCGTATCGACTACTTCACAAGCGTCTCTGAGGCGACGGGCGTCGACTGGGATCCCGAAATGGACCTCGACGTAGCCCGCACGGCTGCAGCTGCGGCCGGCGTCGATGTAAACGAGGCCTGGGGCGTCGGCAAGCTGGCGGCTGAGGTCTTTGAGAAGCTCGTCGAACCCACCCTCTGGAATCCGACGATCGTCCTCGACTTTCCAAAGGAGATCTCCCCGTTAGCCCGCGAACATAGATCTCGCCCCGGATTGGTCGAGCGGTTCGAGGTGATTGTCGCCGGTACCGAACTCGCCAACGCGTTCAGCGAACTGAACGATCCGGTCGAGCAGGGACACCGCTTCGAGGCCCAGGTCGAGGCGCGTTCCGCCGGCGATGTCGAGGCCCATCCGATGGATGAGGATTATCTGCGGGCTCTGGAGTATGGGTTGCCCCCAACCGGGGGCATGGGCATGGGCGTGGATCGACTCGTGATGTTCCTCACCGGTGAGGAATCAGTTCGAGAGGTCATTCTGTTTCCTCACCTCAGGCCCGAGGGCTAGCCCGACATCGTGCGCTTGCGTCAGTTGGGGCTTGTCGTCGCGGGCGGAGTGGTTGGCGCTGCGCTCCGACATGTGGCGACGCAGAATCCGTCGGACATCCCCTGGGAAGTCCTGGCGATAAACCTGGTTGGAGCCGCTGTAGCCGGCTGGTTGGTGGGCCGGATTCGGTTGCATTCGCATCCAGCTCGGTGGCTTATTCCGTTTGCCGTAGTCGGTGCCGCCGGTGCGCTTACGACCTTTTCGGGCCTTGTGGTCGACACGCTGTTGCTGGCCGATGCCGGCCGGTGGGCAGCGGCCGGCATCTACTCGGCTGCGTCGGTGGTCTCGGGACCGATCGTGGCCGGAGTCGGCCTGTGGCTGGGTGGCCGCTCGTGACCGGCTTTGTCGTCGTGATCGCTGGTGGGTTGGGTGCGGGACTTCGTTTCCTGGTATCTGATTGGGCAGCTCGCAGGGTTTCGGTCGAATTCCCGTGGGGTACCGCCATCGCCAACGGGTGCGGCGCACTGCTGCTGGGAGGCGCCGTTGGTGCCGGGTTGGATGGAGTCGCTATGTCGGCTGTGGTCGGTGTGCTCTCTGGCTTTACGACGTACAGCACGTGGACCGTCGAGAGCGTTTCGTTGTGGCGCGAGGGCCCCGGCGGACGACTGCCCGCGGCAGTAAATCACCTGGGACTCTTCATCGTCGGATTGGCGCTCGCCTGGGTTGGGTGGACCGTCGGCGGGCTATTCGCCTGATCAGGCTGGGCGGGCCACCGAAATCCGGTCGACCAGATAGGCGCCCAGTGACCGCAGCACCGGGGTCACCGCCTGATGACCCATCGTGGTGGTTGCCTGTTCTGCAAGAGCGATGTGTCTATCGGTCTCACCCAGGGCGCGCTCGACGTGGCCGCCGCTGCGGACGATTCGGATTACCTCGTCGACTGCCGATTGTTCGTAGGGCCGCCCGTTGGTCAGCAAGCCTCTGATCGCATCTCCATCGGTGGAATCGAGCGCATAGAGAACCGGAAGAGTGAATGTTCCCTCCAGCAGATCTGATCCGGCGGGCTTGCCGAGGAACTCTTCGGTGGCGACGAGGTCGAGTATGTCGTCGGCCAACTGGAAGACCAGCCCGACCTCATGGCCCCAGGTAGTTGCAGCTTCGATCGTGACGGCATCCGCCCCTCCGGCCATTGCTCCCAACCGAGCCGAGGTTCTGATCAGGCTGGCTGTCTTCTTCTCGATCACCGTGAAGTACTCCGCGGGACCATGGTCGAGGTTATCGGTGAGCTGCAATTCAAGGATTTGGCCTTCGCACAACAATGCGTACGTCCTCGCCAGCAATGCGACGGCCTCAGGACCTAGTGGCGCCGCAATCTCTGACGCCCGGGCCAGAAGAAAGTCTCCGGCCAGGATCGCGATCGTGTTCGTCCAGTTCTCGTTTACCGACGTTTGGCCTCGCCGACGGTCGGCCTCATCAATCACGTCATCGTGATAGAGGCTCCCGAGGTGAACCAGTTCAACGGCCACACCTGCCTCCACCGGATCGTCGCCGGCGCCGCCACCTAGTTCGGCAGCCACCTGGGCGAGCAGAGGGCGGTAGCGCTTGCCTCCGGCCAATAGGTGCTGAGCGATCTCTGTCAGGAACGGGTCCTCTGAGGTAGTGGCTTCGACGAGGCGGGTTTCCACCTTTTCGAGGCGCGACCACACCCGGTCGATCGGAACCAGTTCGTGGATTGGGGGCAGTTCCATGACTTGCGCGATGGTACCGGTGGCTCCAGGGATTCCGGTACATGAGGCCGCCCTTGCCCTCAAGCGTGGGAACAAGTCCGCCGACAAGTCGGTTAAGGGTGCGAAATCACCGTCCAGGCTTGAAACCGGCCGCGGCTATAGTTGTGGAGGCGCCTAAAGAGATGGGCGCCATTTGAGTAATAGGGGAAATTGAGTGTTCGAACGCTTTACCGACAGAGCCAGGAGAGTGGTTGTCCTGGCGCAAGAGGAGGCTCGCCTCCTCAATCACAATTACATCGGCACCGAGCACATTCTTCTCGGGTTGATCCACGAGGGCGAGGGCGTGGCCGCCCGCGCTCTCGAAGGAATGGGCATCTCCCTGGAATCCGTGCGCAGCCAGGTCGTCGAAATCATCGGGCAGGGTGCCCAGGCTCCGACCGGCCACATTCCGTTCACCCCGCGCGCCAAGAAGGTTCTCGAGTTGTCACTGCGCGAAGCTCTCCAACTCGGCCACAACTACATCGGCACCGAGCACATCCTCCTCGGTCTCATCCGAGAGGGTGAGGGTGTTGCGGCTCAGGTACTGCAGAAGCTCGGCGCCGAGCTTCACAAGGTTCGCCAATCGGTCATTCAGCTCCTCTCCGGGCAGCAAGGTGAGGGCGAAGAGAGTCGCGGCGAGCCGGCCTCATCCGGAGGCAGGAGCCGCGGCGATAGTTCGTCCGGTTCGACGGTCCTCGACCAGTTCGGGCGCAACCTGACCCAATACGCTCGCGATCGCAAGCTCGATCCGGTGATCGGTCGGGAACGTGAGATCGAACGGGTGATGCAGATTCTGTCCCGTCGCACCAAGAACAACCCGGTACTGATCGGCGAACCGGGCGTCGGCAAGACGGCAATCGTTGAAGGCCTCGCCACCAAGATCATCGACAACGATGTGCCTGAGACGCTCAAGAACATGCACCTCTACACCCTCGACTTGGGTTCGCTGGTTGCCGGCTCCAGATATCGCGGCGACTTCGAAGAGCGCCTCAAGAAGGTGCTGAAGGAGATAAAGACCCGCGGCGACATCATTCTGTTTATCGATGAGATCCACACCCTTGTCGGTGCCGGAGCCGCCGAGGGAGCCATCGATGCGGCGAGCATCCTTAAGCCGATGCTCGCCAGAGGTGAGCTGCAGACGATCGGTGCCACCACCCTCGAGGAGTACCGCAAGTATCTTGAGAAGGATTCTGCCTTGGAGCGACGCTTCCAGCCGATTCAGGTCGATGAACCGACCGTGGCCGAGACCATCCAGATCCTGACCGGTGTGCGCGAGAAGTACGAAGTCCACCATCGGGCGAGTTACACCGACGACGCCCTGGTCAGCGCGGCAAACCTCGCCGACCGCTACATCTCCGACCGGCAGCTGCCGGACAAGGCAATCGACCTCATCGACGAGGCGGGAAGCCGTATGCGCATCCATCGTCGTCCCGGCACGCCGGAGCTCGAGGAAATCCAGGAGAACCTGGCATCGGTGCGGGTCGAGAAGGAAGAAGCGATCCAGTCCCAGCAATTCGAGCGGGCTGCTCAGTTGCGCGACAAGGAGCGTTCGCTTCTCGCCGATCGGACGGAGCGCGAATCTGAGCTCGGCGAGAGCGAGGACGTGGTGTCGTCGATCATCGACGAAGAGCAGATAGCCGAGGTGCTGGCGCAATGGACCGGGATTCCGGTGCAGAGCCTCACCGAGGAAGAGACCGCCAAGCTCTTGAAGATGGAAGAAGAGATGCACAAGCGGATCGTTGGCCAGGACGAAGCCATCGAAGCCGTGAGTCGTTCGATCAGACGGACCAGGGCCGGGTTGAAGGATCCGAAGCGTCCTGCCGGATCATTCATCTTCCTCGGCCCGTCGGGGGTTGGTAAGACCGAGACTGCCAAGGCTCTCGCAGGGTTCCTGTTTGGTGACGACAACGCCCTGATCCAACTCGATATGTCCGAATACATGGAAAAGCACACGGTGAGTCGCCTGGTCGGGTCACCTCCGGGATACGTGGGCTATGACGAGGGCGGTCAGCTCACCGAGGCGGTGCGACGCAAGCCGTTCAGTGTGGTCCTGTTCGACGAGATCGAAAAGGCGCATCCCGATGTCTTCAATACGCTGCTGCAGATCCTTGAGGACGGCCGTCTTACCGATGCGCAGGGCCGCACCGTCGACTTCAAGAACACCGTGATCATCATGACCTCGAACCTGGGGACGCAGGATCTGAAGAAGACCTCGATCGGTTTTGCTTCGGAGTCAGCGGAGCTCAGCTACGAGAAGATCAAGGAAAAGGTGACCGAGGCACTGAAGAAGAGCTTCCGTCCCGAATTCCTCAACCGCATCGATGAGGTGATCGTCTTCCACGAGTTGACCATGGACGAGGTAAAGGCGATTGTCGACCTCATGCTCGTCCGGGTTAGGGAGCAGCTGAAGTCTCAGGCGCTCGATCTGGTGCTTACCGACGCCGCAAAGGCGATGCTCGCGGAGCGCGGCTATGACCCCGCCATGGGTGCTCGACCGTTGCGTCGCGCCATTCAGCGGATGCTCGAAGACCAGCTCTCAGAGAAGGTGCTCTTCGGGGAGTTTGCGGCGAATTCGACGATCCTGGTGGATATCGATTCCGAAGACGAAGAGCAGTTGATGTTCTCTTCGGTGGAGACGCCCGATCACCCCGACATGGAGCTGGCTGAAAGCGAAAGCTGATTCGACTCAGAAGTCTTCAGTCTTCAGCAAGAATCTTCGGTTGCGGCTAATCGTTAGTCGCTTCTTCTGACCGACGACTGAAGACCGATGACCGATGACGTTCTTCTATCCCGACGCCTCCGGCGCGGTTCGTCCGAAGAACTGAATCCCCTGAAGGGCCAATTCCGGGAAGGGCTCTTTGCCGTCGAATGAGGTGCCCGGATACGCACTGGTGATGGTCACCGTCAGACTCGACGTCCGCAGGCTCCGAATCTGGATTCGCTGCGGCTCGGTGTTGGTGTCGTCGAGTTCGCGGATCGTGGCTTGGGCGAGATCGTCGATCACGATGTCAACGCCCTTGATGCGGGCATTGCGGTTAAAGCGCTCTTCGTCCTCCACGTTCATGAAGAACATCTCGGTGATCTGCACCGGTGGAGAGAAGAAGAATGTGAGCTCAGCACCTATGCCGCCCTCTGTGGCATTCCACCGATTGTCGAGGTCGGTGTCGATGAGAGCGCTGCACGGGAATCCGTCGAGGGTGAGTGTGCAATCGGCCCTTATCGGTACGAGTTCGGCGATCGGGAGCGTCGCCAACGACGTCGGCGTCGGGATCGTGGACTCGGCGACCGCTGCATCGTCTCCGCCAAAGACATTGATCACGAGGGCAAGCAGCGCCACTCCGAGAACGATGGCCGAGAGCACCACAAGTGCCCGAGCGCCGGCGGTGGTGCGCAGCATCGGCTGGGGAGCGATCGGAGTGTGGCTCCGCGCCAGGCGAGCACCGCACAATTCGCAATGGCGGTTGGCAGCATCGTTCGGGTTGCCGCAGGATGCGCAGTACAACTTGGCCTCTCCAACCACCGGAACATCCCCGGTGGTTGCCTCGCGAGGGGGTATCGGCTGCGGGTCGGGAACCGACCGCGGCGCGGTTTGGTCGGAGTCACCAGCGAGGTCGAAGGGTTCGAACAGGTTGTCGAATCCGTCTTTTGAATCCTTGGCCATCAGCAGGTTTCCGTCCAGGCCGGGGGTCGGGGGGTCCCGGGCACGGGCTATTGTGCCACGGATTCTTTATGAGACTCTTGCTCCTACTCGCTGAAGTCCGCCCTACCGACGTTTGGGATTACCAAGACGCGATCGGGGCGGCCCTGCTCGTTGTCTTGGTGGTTGCGATCCCGGTTGCGGTCCGTGTCATACGACGCAGGTAGCGTCGTAGATCAATGAAGTACCGATGTGAAGCTTGCGCGTACGAGAGTGCCAAGTGGATGGGATTCTGCCCGCAGTGTCATGGTGAGGGCGCCCTGGTCGCCACCCATCAGCCATCTCGATCCAAGCGTCGGTCCTCATCTGCTGCTGTGGTGTCTCTCACCGATGCGGGCACCGAGAAAGTGGTTCGTACCCCGGTCGGTATCGACGAGTTCGATCGAGTGCTCGGTGGAGGTTTGGTCACCGGTGCCGCAATTCTGCTCGGCGGCGAACCGGGAGTAGGCAAATCGACGCTGCTACTCCAGGTTGCCGGTTCCATGGCGGACAGTGGCGCAACCGTCTTGGTGGCGTCGGCTGAGGAGTCCGTGGGCCAGGTGGGCCTGAGAGCTAGTCGGTTGGGAATCTCCCACGAAGGGATCCTGCTGTCGTCCGAGCGCGACGTCGACGCAGTCATCGGAGCGGCCAAGTCGGCAAAGCCGGACCTTCTCGTGGTCGACTCGATCCAAACTATCGCTGCCCAGGAGGCCGGCGGAGCCCCCGGCGGCGTGGCCCAGGTCCGAGAATCGGCCGCTCGCCTCATCCACTTCTCCAAAGAGTCTGGTGTGCCGGTGGTTCTGATCGGACACGTCACCAAAGACGGCGGCATCGCAGGACCGAAGCTGCTCGAGCACGCCGTGGATGTGGTGCTCTACCTCGAGGGTGATCCGGAACGAGGCCTCAGGGTGCTGCGTGGCCTCAAGAACCGATTTGGGGCGACTCATCAGGTGGGCCTGTTCGAGATGGGGGAGAGCGGCCTATCTGAGGTCACCGATCCCGCCGGTCTGTTGGCGTCGTCGGGTCTCGGCAACGTGGCAGGCAGCGTCGTGTTCCCTGCGGTCGACGGAAGACGCCCACTGCTCGTGGAAGTCCAGGCATTGGTGGCGTCGTCATCGACTCCGCAGCCTCGTCGATCGGTCAAGGGACTCGAAGCGGCTCGGATCCATCAAATCGTTGCCGTGCTGGAGCGCCATGCCGGTCTGTCATTCGCCGGCATGGACATATACGTGAGTGTCGTTGGTGGAATCAGATTGCGTGATCCGGGTGCAGACCTACCGGCTGCGATCGCGCTGGCTTCATCGCTACTCGGCGAGCCGGTTGGTTCTTTGGCCGCTTGGGGTGAAGTCGGGCTCACCGGCGAGGTGCGCGCTGTTGCTCACGGCAAGCAGCGGGCTGCAGAGGCGAAGCGACTCGGCCTCGACAATGCGATCGGTCCGACCGGCAACGGGCAGGATCGAATCGAACTTGCCCTGCGGCGAGCTGGGTTGGTCAACGGCGCCTAGGCCGGGATGTTTCGCTCCGTACTAGCCTCGGCAGTAGATGACATCTTCTCGTTCTCGCCTCGACATTCTCAGGGCGCTCGCGCCCGGTACTCCGCTTCGGAACGCCATCGAGTTGATTCTGCGTCAAGAAACTGGCGCTCTCATCGTGCTCGGCTACGGACGGGATATCGAGGCGCTGTGCACCGGCGGGTTCCATCTCGATGGAGCCGATTTTCATCCGGCCCGGCTTGCCGAGTTGGCCAAGATGGATGGTGCGGTCATCACGGATGAGGATGCCGAGGTCATCTACCGGGCGAATGTGCATCTCATTCCGGATCCTTCCCTCGACACCAACGAGACCGGAACCAGGCACCGGACCGGAGAACGGTTTGCCAAGCAGACGGGCCGAGCTGTTGTCGTTGTTTCCGAAGACCGCCAAACGATCACGGTCTATACGACCGAGTCGGCGTACGAGCTGCGCAGCCCGACCACGTTGTTGGCCCAGGCGAATCAGAACCTTTTGACGTTGGAGCGCTTTCGGGGTCGACTGACCGACGAAGAGGTCCGCCTCACCCAGCTGGAGGTCGATGACATTGTTGTCTACCGCGACGTGGTTCAGTTTCTGCAGCGCGCTGCGTTGGTGCAGCGAATCGGTGAGGACCTGGAGCACTACACGGTGGAATTGGGCGGCGAGGGCCAACTTATCAACCTGCAGCTTGTCGATCTCCTGACCGGCACCGGCCAGTCCGCAGAGCTGGTGTACGCGGACCATGCCCGGTCGTATCCACCAGATCCCACCAATCCACTCGATCTGCTGCAAACGCTGTCGACCGAGCACCTTTCGGAGGAGAGCCGGGTGGCCGCCCTGCTCGATTTCGGACCGATTGAGAATCCCACTCGCTCCCGCGGGTATCGGATCCTGAATCGAATTCCGCGGCTCCCCCAGGCAGTTCAGCGCTCATTGGTGGGCGACTTCGAGACTCTTCAGCAATTGCTGTACGCCTCGGTGACCGCACTCGACCAAGTCGAAGGTGTCGGGCGCACCAGGGCCCGTCAGCTCCGTCACTATTTCGATCGCCTCCTTGATACCACGAGGAGCTGGGCAATCGACGACGAGTGAGCGGTCCTAAGTAAGGATCACTCCCCCCTCAAGGGTGTCGGGTTGCGCGATAGGACCGACGGTTCTGTTCTGAACACTCTCCCCTTTGGGGGGAGTCAGCGTAGGAAAGAGCGCCGCCGCTTTGGGCGGCTCCTTCATGCGGAGGTGGCTCGAGGCCGAACAGGACTCGAACGCTGGAGCTAGATACGAAGCGAGCTGGTGGGGGGCATCCGGTGTTCGTCTCTATCAGGCCAAAACGTCTTGTATGTCGTGACGGCCTGTCACCAGGTGGTTGCGCCAGGTTGTGTAGCCACTCGATCATGCGTCTTGTGGTCAGTTCGCCGAATCGGTGTGCGTCCGATAGGCAGGGCGATTGCCGCGACTTGGTGAGTTCCCCCCACCAATCGGCCTGCGGCCGATTGACTCCCCCCAGAGGGGAGAGTGATCCAACCAACCGTCGGGCACTAAACGCGACAGATCACCCTTTAGCGGGAGTCAACGGCGGAGCCGTTGGTGGGGGGGCTGCCCTTCAGTAGGAAGACAACTCAGCGATCTGAGGATCACGGAAATCGATCAAGCGTCTTGACTCCCGGTGCCGGGCAGTGTCGCGGTACACTGGCCACAGCGGCCCTCCGATGACCCGGAGGGCGCCACCGACCACTACCAGGAGCCCGAA
>CAXMOL010000178.1:0-6321 GCA_964194935.1 uncultured Kiloniellaceae bacterium | reverse complement strand
CGACCGTCACGCATTCGAGCTGCGGGTTCCTGAGAATCGCATGGACCGAATGGCCGACCCGAGAGCGGACCGGCGCTGCGAAGTCCGGATTTGTCCGGACGGTCGAAGGATAGCCGGGCTGTGGTCTGAGCCGGTCGATCGACTGCGACCCCATCAGCGCCTTTGAGCATTGCTCGGGCGCGTAGCCTTGTCTGGCGCAGCACGATGAAATGCCTCCTCGCCACTACTTCGAGAGGGACCGGCCATGAAAACCATCGAGATTCAACGCGGTGAACGTCACCGCATCATTCGCCGCTTCAGCAACAGCATTCCCAAGAGCTTCTACTTCGATGTCGAGCCTCTCAACGGGTCGGGAGAAGTCTCAGGGACCGTCGAGGTAGCCGGATCGCGCTGGCTGTTCTCCAAACCGCCGGTGATGTTGGATCTTGTTCCGACGATGGCAGTGGAAAAGGGCTTCTGGGACACCCTGTATTCAGTCTTCGTCACCCCGGACCAGGACGTGCGAGTCGTGCTTCGCTGATGTGGCCAGCGTACGGCGCACGCCCGAGAGCAGATAGTCGATGACGTGCTTGGCTTGATAGGTGGACGCACCCTCTTGGAGGAACCGCGCCACATCCACAACGTCGTCTCCTGAGGTCACAACGATCGGCTCGGCGGAACCATCGCGCTTGATCTGGCCGAGACCGATGTTCGCCATCAGGGAATTGCAGAGGCATTTGCGTCCCACCGTGTCTGCGACGGCACCGCCCTTGGCGACGTAGTCCTCGACCGGTTCGGCGGGGCATCTCCATCCTTGCCTGCCGTCGTCGTCGACAAATGCCGACCGGAGATAACCCAGGTCGCACACCCGATCTCGTCTTTCGTAGACATCGGAATCCGACAAGGTCCCGGGGATCTCGACCACCTTGACCGGAAAGCCGGTAGGTGACGCCTTCGGATCGGTAAACACCTTTGCGCGATTCTGGCTGCTCGCTTCGAGCACCTCTGCCTTGATGTCGGAGGCGAGACCGGACTCCTCGCAATAGGCAAAAGCGGTACCTACCTGGACCCCGGCGGCACCCTCTGCCAGTGCGTACTTCACCTGTTCCGGTCGTGCATACCCCCCAGCCATCCAGAACGGCCGTCCCAAATCACGGAACACCCCCAGATCGGGAACGTCCTTCTCGCCGTATATGGGCTCACCCTCTGGGCTTAGTCCCTCCTTGGAGCGAGGCGGCGCGTTGTGCCCGCCGGCGGAGGGCAACTCCACGATGAAGCCATCCACCCTCGACTCGACCTTACGGACGAGCATCGTCGCCAAAACATGTGACGAAACGATGGCGAGAAAAGCGGGCCGTTCGACCGGCGGGAGGTCACCGCTGCTGTACTCGATCGGATCAAACCGCACGAACGGATCGTCGTCGGGCGTGGCCCCTTTGAGATCCACCTTCATCTCGACCGGGAGCCCAGCTGCCAGACGATCGAGGATTCCCGGGATCGCTCTGGGAATCCCTGCGCCGATGAGCACATAGTCCACACCAGCGAGCATTGCTCCATAGAGCGACGGAAGCGTCGGCGCCTGAATCTTCTCGAGGTAGTTGATACCGACGGGGTTGTTGTGGCCTTCCTTTGCTAACCACACCTCGACGAAATTGCCGGCGACCAGCAGATCCTCGAGTCGACGCGATGGGATCAGCTTCCCCAGCGGCTTTTGTTTGAACCGGGCATCCGGGGCCTTGCCACCCTCTATGAAATAGCGCTTGAGGATGCCATCGACCACACCGGGGATGGGGAATGCATCGAGCGCCCTACGCACGTGACCGTCCTTGTCGCCCAATTGCAGACGACGTACGAGAACCGCGTCAATGGCTGTGCCTGAGACAACGCCTAGTTGGCCCTCGGTAGCGACCGCCTTCGCCAGACGCCAGTCGGACACGGCAACGCCCATTCCCCCCTGGATGACGACTGGGAGATCTGATTCGATGTCCATTAGGGATACCAAATCTACGGCGCCATCAATGCGGTAGACATGCCTTTGGTCTGGCGGTTTGTCATGGGTAAAGGGTACCCGTATGTACGCACTGTCTGGGGAGCAATACCGGTGCCTGACAAGGAGTTGCGAAGCAGATCGTGACCGTCCGGCACCCAGAACGGACATCGGCCTTGATAGGCGGCGGCGAATAGGCCAAAGCGACTCCGCAGCGCGCTAGATCGCTTCCAGGCGAAACATAGCGATCTCGCGACCCTGGGCTCTTTGCCGGTAAGTCGCATATGGAGGCCACATCGCGCACAACGCATCCCAAATCTGCTGTCGATTCTCCTTGGGAATCAATTTCGCGCTCACCTCGACCTCACTCCCGTGCGTCTCAATGGATGCTCGAGGGTCGGCGAGAAGGTTCAAGGCCCACTCGGGGGTTGTCGGCTTCCCCCAATTCGTTCCCACGATCACGTAGTCGCCATCGTCGAGGACAAACGAGACGGCAACAGTGCGGGGCAGACCGGTACGGCGGCCCCTGGTGGTGAGAAAACAGGTGGGTACTGACATTGGCGTGGCGACGCGGCGGCCACGCGATGCTCGGTAGACCAGCCGGTCTAGGGGAGGGGCCACTCGGGATGCGATCGCAGCAAACCAGCGACGGCGGCCCACTGCTTTGAGAAGGCGCGCGTACATACTCATTGGAGGGACCCTAGAAGTCAGAGACCCGGTGCCCCGGGAGTGGGGCACCGTGTCGAGGCGCTATCCGCCGGTTCCTGCGGCGACCTGAAGGCGCGTGGGCCTCTCACCGGGCACTCAGGAGGCTTTCACTTGCCTCTCATGCGGCCCCAGTACGCTCATCTTCAATGTCCGCCAAGCACCGCATCCTGGTTGCAGAAGACGACGACGCAGTCCGTCGGTCCGTCGAGCGCGCCTTGAAGTTCGAGGGATACGAGGTCACAACCACCGAAAACGGGGAGCGAGCGTTGGTCGAAGTCGCCAAGGATCCGCCGGATGCCATCGTGCTCGACATCATGATGCCGATCCTCGACGGTCTCGCTGTGTGCCGGAAGCTGCGGGCCGCTGGAGACTCCACTCCAGTACTCATGTTGACCGCACGTCACGAACTCGCCGACCGGGTGGCAGGACTCGATGCCGGCGCCGACGACTACCTGGTCAAGCCATTTGCGTTGGAGGAACTGCTTGCCCGGATGCGGGCTTTGCTGCGGCGACGCGACGTAGCTTCCGACAGTGGGGTCTTGCGGGTGGGTGACCTTGTGGTCGACCCGGCGGCACGAACCGTGCACCGGGCTGAGAGGCTCGTAGAGCTGACCAAGACCGAATTCGATCTTCTTGAGTTGCTCGTCATGAACGCTGGCATCGTTTTGTCCCGCGACACCATCTATGACCGAATCTGGGGATTCGACTTCGAGACCTCGTCTAACTCGCTCGATGTCTACATCGGCTACCTGCGCCGCAAGACCGAGACTGCAGATGAGACGCGCCTTATTCACACCGTGCGCGGCGTCGGATACGTCGCCCGAGAGCATTGAGCCTCCGCGCCCGCCTCACCGTTTTCGTCACAGTCGCAGTGGGCCTCGCTGTGGCGGTGGTGGCCTTCTTCTCATACGGCTTTGCGCGGGATGAGGCCATCGACGAGGTCGACAGCTTCCTCAGCGAGAGGGGACCGGTCGTCGGCATCTTTGGGGTACTGCAGCTCGACGACTTCAGGGCCCGGCCTGGCTTCTTCGGAGGGCAAGGGACCCAGCCGGCACCCGGTCAGAGCGGCCGGTTTGGAGCGCTCGGTGAGGTGGTCCGAGAGGATGCGGTCGCACAGTTCATAGACGTTTCTGGCGCGATCCTGGCCTTCGGTGACTCAGGGGTGGTGCTTCCGGTTGACGATGCCGACCTCGCACTCGCCGTCGAACACGGCAGCGATCTGCTGCGAGATATCGACATCGATGGAGTGCACTATCGGATGCTCACCCGGCACATGAGTCCGGGATTGGCGATCCAGGTCGCACGCGATGTGACCGGGACCGACGAGATCCTTGCAGGGCTACGACTCAGGCTCTTGCTGCTCAGCCTGGGTGGTGCGGCGATCGCCGCCGCCATGGGATGGTTGGTCAGCAACCGCAGCCTCCGCCCCGTAGGCGATCTCACCGACGCCGCCGAACACGTCGCCGCAACCCGCGACCTGGACGCCAGAATCGATGTCGTTCGAGACGACGAGTTGGGCAGGCTGGCGTCGTCCTTCAACAGCATGCTCGCTGCGCTTGAAGAAGCCAGGATCAGCCAGCAGCGCCTGGTTGCAGATGCCTCACACGAGCTGAGAACCCCTCTCACCAGCCTGCGCACCAACATCGAATTACTGCAGCGAGGTGCGGTGGAAGGGCCAGACCACGCCGAGCTCCTGGCAGACGTCAATTCCGAAACCGTCGAGTTGGCCAACCTCGTGGCCGAATTGGTCGATCTGGCAACGATCGGGCGACACGACGAGCCAACCATGGAGATCGATCTCGCCGATCTGGTAGTTCAGGCCGTCGATCGTCTACGGCGACGCACCGATCTAGAAGTATCTACCGAACTGGAGCCCACGACGATCGATGGCCGTCGCAACGGTCTACTGCGAGCCATTTCGAATCTGTTGGAGAACGCCGCAAAGTGGGGGAGTGAGGGCGATCGGATCGAGGTCACACTGCAAGACCGGACGCTGGCGGTGCGCGATCACGGCCCGGGAATACCGCAAGATGATCTGGCGAGGATCTTCGAGCGCTTCTATCGGTCCCCGGAGGCCCGGGCATTGCCGGGCTCGGGCCTGGGACTGTCGATCGTTGCGGCCGTCGCCCACGACCATGGAGGCGAGGTGTTTGCACGAAACGCGCCTGACGGCGGCGCGATAGTCGGCCTGACCCTGCCAACCTCCGAGGAATGAAGTTCGGTTCATCCGGCACCCGGTATCTCAGAGGGCGAGACGCGGCAATGCTCATCGCCGTGACCGTGACCAGTCTCCTACTCGGCATCGGGGTGAGTGCATCCACCGCCCAGGACGGACCTATTCGGGCGTCTTTTGCGTGGTCGCTGGAGCCCCGTTTCGGTCTCGATGCCGACGGTGACGACCTGATCGAAATCGAAAACACACCGGAGTACACCCATGGCCGGGTCCCCGGCAGCTGCCCCGGCGCCTGCCCGCCCCTTCTCCTGGGGGTATCTATGAGCGCCACTCCAGCGGCCCGGGATACGGGCCTTCCTACTTCTGGGTTCTTGAGCTACGAGTGGCGAGTCTCGGGACCCAGGGGAGTCGGTACCTACCACAGGACCGGCCCCGATCTCTTCCTTCTCCTGCCCGAGGGGCTGCATGAAGTGGACCTCCTGGTTCGGGCCCGCCTTCCGTGGGGGAGCTTTGCGCTGCGGAGCCACGGCTCGATGGCGATAGACGATCTCCTGGTGGTGGCCATCGGTGACTCCTATGCCAGCGGCGAGGGAAGCCCCGACATTGCTCTGACCGAAGGTGTCGCGCACTGGGCAGATGCCACCGACTTCGAGATACTCCAGGGTCATGCCCTCACCCATCGCTCCTCGGTCGCCTGGCCGGCCCGGGTCGCGCTTGCCCTGGAAGACGCAAGCCGGGCGACCTCGGTTACGTTTGTCGATCTGGCCGTTTCCGGCGCCCGGATCGACAGCGGTTTGCTGGTCGGCCGTTCCGACCCCGATATCGAAGCTCAGCTCGCCGACCTCGAGCGCATCGTGCAGGATCGAGATATCGACATCCTCTTGTTACAGATCGGAGGGAATGACGTCGGTTTTTCTCGGGTAATCCGAGCACTGGTGCAAGCCGACCCATTACTCAACCCGATTTGCTATGACGTGTTGTTTGACAACGTGTGGGCCTCGGCCGCCGATGGGATCTGGGACCGGGACACCAGGATCACTTATAACCCACCCTTCGACTTCGGGTGCGAGTCGGTTGAGGGGACGAGCAGGGTGATTCCCGGCTTCGACGGGCTCGACGGCGCGCTAGAGCGTCTGGACCGGAGACTCGATCAACTGACCATCCAATCGATATTCCTCGTCGAGTACCCGGATCCGACGGGCGGGGAGGCAGATGGGGAGATTTGTGATGAAATCGTCGGCGACGTCACACCGCCATTCGGCTTTCACGAGGTAGACGAACAGGAGCAAGCCGCCGGAGTCGAGCGCCTGCTCGATCCACTCAATAGCTCATTGCGGGTGGCAGCTCGGTCGTACGGCTGGAATTGGGTTGGGGGAGTGTCGGAGAGTTTTGCCCGCGGCCATGGATATTGCGCCTCCTGGCCGGATTACGGCTACCCAGATGAGTTCACCAAGTCTCCTCTGCTGTTTAGAGA
>CAXMOL010000177.1:0-34237 GCA_964194935.1 uncultured Kiloniellaceae bacterium | reverse complement strand
TGGCCGCCTGGGCAATGTCTCGGGGGCGATGTTCACGGTTTGGGGTGGAGCTTCAGTTCAACTAGAAGCGCGGAGTGATCTGAGCCGGTGAGCCGTTCTACGGTTGTTGCCAAGGGTTGGATACCGGTACCGAAGACATGGTCGATTCGAAGCATGCGAGGCCAACCGGGCCGGAGCCCCCAAGTGGGATCAGGCTTGTTCTGTGAACCGTCCTCCATTGTCAAAACCAGGTCGTCCCATTTCTGGTTGAGTCGCCGATACAACGGCCACAGTGGAGTGGCGTTCATGTCGCCTGCCACGATGACAGCATCGGCCTGGTCGATCGTGGCAGCCCAGGAAAGCAGCTCGTTGATCTGATCTCGCCTCGCCAGCAAGGATCTCCACCAAGGGAACTCGATCGGATTCACCATGTGAACTCCGGCAACGACGAGGTTGGTAGGCCCGATACTCACCCGGGCCCAACTCCCGGAGCGCCATGGCAGGTCGAGTGGCTCGAACTGTGCATCGAAACGGCTGGCGATCCCCCGCCCCTGATGCACGAGATCGGGTCGGAGGTCATGGTGGTGAGGAAATCTGGAGGCGATCACGTTTGCGGCGTCGGGGCCCATCTCTTGGGTGACAATGAGATCTGGCCGAGCCCGATCAATGACCTCGGCGAGATGTCCTGGGTCGGCTTTGCCGTTGAGCAGATTCGCTGTCATCACCTTGAAAGTCTCAACCATGGTTGAGCCACGTTACTGAGCACCCGATTCGCTGCTTCGAGAATCGCCGATCCAGTTGGCAACCGCCTATCGAACCACGTAGCCGATACCCGTTGGGTCGGGTCTTCTCTAGTCTGATCCGGTGGTCCAGGGCATCCGACTCGGATATCTTTGGTTCGTCCTCGTGGTGGTGACAGCCACGATGTTCGTCCCTGCTCAACGTGTGGAGGCGCAGACACCTGCGTGTCCCGGTCTCGAGGAGCGCTTGGAGACGCAGGGAGGACCCACACTCTCCCCAGCGGCAGCTCCGGGTACACGAGCCAGAGCCTGGCTCGATCGGCACCCCATGCCCATAACAGCCCTGGTCGCCACCGTGCCGAATCCCCCAGCCTCCGTGGTGGATCGATACTTGAACAGCTTCGGAGCCAACGTCGTGCATCTGTGGATGGACGGACCGAGCCAAATCGAGGCGTGGCTTCGGCATCGCAGCGGTACGGGCTTCATGTCGTGGCTCTCGCCTGATGGCACCTCTCTGGCCTGGGACGGCTCCCGGTTTGCGGACACGGGCCAAATGATGGGTGGCCTGAGCCCGTCCACCCAGGGAAGAATCGGATTCCAGATCGGTGACGAACCGCGCTCGACAGACGATTTGAACCGGATCGCCGCCGGCATCGACGCGGTGCGAGCCGCGGACCCCGACGCCCTGCTCTTCACCAACATGACGTACTGGGTACCGAACGTTGCCGGTCTCGTTCAGCAGTACGTGTCGTCGGTCGATGCCGACATCGTCCTCACCGGTGACTACAACTTCGGTCCTGCGCACTACACGGTGCTCGAGACCTTCAGGAACGCCGCACTCGCCATGGGTGTCCCCTACTGGCAGTACCTCAATGCCTACATCGGTCAGGAGACCGACTGCGAATTCACTCACACTCGCTCTGATCTGCTCTGGCAGGCGATGGCCGGACTGACCTACGGCTACACGGGGCACCACTGGTTCCTCTACCAAGCCGCAGCCGTTGGCCATGAGTCGGCAACGAATTGGGGAGGATCGATCCTTCTTCAGCCAGCCGGAGGATGGGCCGCCTCCCCTACCCCCCATCACAGCATCGTCGGCGACGTCAACCGACGTCTGGCCAATCTGGGTAAGGCTGTGACCCAGCTCACTTCGACCGATGTGCGATTCAACACCGCAGACCATTTCCTGAGCGTGCAGCCGATCGACACCCAGCCCTGGTCCTTTGGCGCCGGAGGTGACCCCTATCTGATTGGCGTCAATCCGGCGCCGGGGCAGGCACCTATGGAGATCCTCGTCGGATTCTTCATCGACGAGGTCGGCGAGCGGTACATCATGGTTCAGAATGCACGGCACACCCACTCGACCCAGCCGCCCAACCCTGCTCCGCTACCTGGATCGGACTTGATAGGAAGAATCCACCTGACCTTCGACTTCGGCACAGCCCCCGCGTCCCTGGCCACCGATCACATCCGGATCATGCGGTCGAGCGACGGGGTACGCGACGATCTGACCCTGACCCACCTGGGCGGAAGCCGGCAGCAAGCAGACATCGTCCTCGAAGCCGGCGACGCGCTGCTGCTCAAATACGCCACCCCCAACGACTTCAGACTCGGCCCGGCCAAGGAAGACGTTGGACTCGTCGACCCGACGACGGGCATTTGGTATTTGCGCCGCGGCACCAAGATCACGCCGTTCTACTACGGGGTGCCCGGCGATGAACCCTTCATGGGTGATTGGGATTGTGATGGCATCGATACTCCCGGGCTTTACCGACGCTCGGACGGGTTCGTCTATCTTCGCAACTCGATCACTCAGGGCGTAGCCGACGTCGACTACTTCTTCGGCGTACCGGGCGACGTTCCCGTGGCCGGCGATTTCAACGGTGACGGGTGCGACACCGTATCCATTTACCGGCCGTCCGAAGGAAAGGTCCACATCATCAACCGTCTCGGCTCCGGTGGGATGGGCGCCGGCTTCGCCGACGTTTCGTACTACTTCGGGAAGCCGGGGGACAAGCCGTTCGCAGGCGACTTCGACAACGACGGCATCGACACTATCGGGCTCCATCGCGAGAGCACCGGCCTCGTCTACTTCCGGAACTCCCACACCCCGGGGACGGGCGAGCGCGAATTCCTCTACGGCATACCCGGCGATCGCACGATGGCCGGTGACTGGACCGGAGACGGCACCTCCACACCGGGCCTCTTCCGACCAAGCGAAGCCCGTTTCTACCTACGACACACAAACGCCCAAGGAGCAGCCGACGACGCATTCGACCTCGGCAACGTCGGATCGATCCCCGTAGCCGGGACCTTCGGCTGACTCGTCACACCTTCGTACACTCCAACGCCCGGGTCGCACAGAACCACACAGAATCGGGTCCTGAAGCACCCTGCCCCCGGGTGCGCCTGAGAACCGTCATTCTGTTCCTGCAGTTCGAGCTAGAGCCCGATCTCAGGTAGCGCATAACCGGCAATATGGGCGGGCGAACACGTGTTCGTTTACACTGTGCGCTTATGGGCTACTGGAATTTCGGGTCGGTTGTTCATGATGTTGATCGGGCAGATACGTACCGACAAATCGTCGCCGCTTGGGTTGCCGTGATGCGATGACGGCGCGGTGTTCGTGGTGTGTGTCGCCATTCCGGCAGGCCGCTGAGGAAGCGATCGTCACCGGTGAAGCCGTGATGGCGGTATCTCGTCCTTGCAGCGTTGATGGTGATGGCGAGTGCCGGTAGTGCTTTCGCAGGTGAGGTAACCGGGAAGGCGGCCAGTAACAATCGTCTCATCCATTCCTCCTCAATCGAACGCCCCCACACGAGTGAAGTGGAAGGCACACTGCTCGGTGGACGCATGGATAGGGGCAGGGAGCTACACGCTGCACGCCGCGGCCAAAGCGTATGACGCGTCCGAGGACTTCACCGCGTACGCCGCACGTGTCTCCGCGCCGGGAGCCGATGATCTCTGCCTGTATTGGTACTCGGGAGGCCGCAACTTCGGCGACGGCCTCACCATCGGTGACACGGTAACCAGGCAGTTCTCCGACTGGGGATCGCTGGCCTCGGCAGACTCCCCAGCGGCTGACACGGTGCGATCCTCCGCATCGACTCCCGAAGGGCGTGCAGTCATTGCCAAGGTCGGCTGCTGAACGGCGCGATGATGCCGGGCTAGAGCAGGTCAACCACCGAGGACAGCGCCCGGTCAAGCCAGCCCACGAACACCTTGCCGTGCGGAGCGGTGCCGAAGGGCTCGCGGTGGTGCGCCAGGTGGTGGCCCAGCTCATGGGCCAGGGTGCTTACCGCGGTGAGTGACCCCACCCGAATCTCCCCGTGCTCGGGCCAGGGTCTCCCTTGCTTCTGCTCTTTGGCCGCGGTTGCCTTCTCCCCAATGGCCATCGTGCTGTGCCAGCGTGGTACGAAGGTCACCCCGGTGTGCGGAGAGCGCCGCGGATGGAAAAGGGTTGCCGGCACCGGAACATCGAAGCGGGCACACACCTGGGAGATGATGCGCTGCGAGTCCTCGGCAACCAGCCCGTGATGAGTCCAGGCCACGATGGCCTCCAGGTCGGCGCTGTAGTCGGCAATGCGTTGGTAGTGGGTGAAGCGCTCGGGTACCTCGTCCAGTGGAACGGTGGCCACTACTGGATCCCCGCCAGCAGGTTCTTCAATGCCCTCGGTATCGTTCAACATGATTGGGGCTCCTTGCAGCCTCAGTCAAGCCCCGGCCCTCCAGCGGTGACCGGGGCATCTCGGCTTCTTGGACGCTGCCGGGTGCGCCTGGGTTTCCTGGTTGGCTCGGTCCACATTCGGTCCACATCGGTCCACAATCACGGACGATCAGGGGCTGTTCTGGCCGATGACGGTAACCACCAGAATGGCCTGGCGCGGCAAGGAGATTCGCCGATTCCCCTTGCTGGGAATGGACCGCGAGAATTGCCCCGATCTGTCTCGACACGGCAGAGGTCACTGGTTCAATCCCAGTAGCGCCCACCAGAGGAACCCCTATGTGGCAAGGGTTTCTGACGCTATCTTCTCGGGCCAATTCAGACTCGAGACACGCTCAGGACGCCCACGTCCCTGTGCATACTACGGCCTAGTCGGCGACGCCCCCTGCAGCTCCCGCAGCATCAGGTGGTACCCGGCCGCCCCGGTGAGCTCCTGAAACTCGGAATCGGTGCGGGTATCGGCAACTTCGAACCCCCACGCCTCGAAAGCGTCACGCGCCGGATTGTCCGTCAGCATCTGCAGACCCATGACCCCGTATTCTTCGTTGTTGCTGGCAACCTCGACGGCGTGGTTCATCAATGCGGTGCCGATTCCCTCGCCGCGGTGGTCGGGCGAAACGTGGATCTCTGAGATCTGCAGGCATCCATCGGGATACTCGGTCTGGACCTTCTCAAGCACGGCCAGACGAGGCCCAAGGATCTGCTGGAAGTCCGCCCCATAGACCCGCTGAGCGAACTCGACGATCTCTGGCGTAATCGCCAGGAATGCCTCGCCAAGCTGAATGAGCCCGACGGCTTGGTTGGCATCTGCGACCGTCATGGCCTGCCAGCCACGGGTGCTCTCGATCATGACCCGGCTTAGCTCGAGGGCGTCCTCGAACCTCTCGAGACCGAACAGGCCCATCCCGGCAACGGTCGTTGGCTGGGACTCCTCACCCGTCACGAGGCGGGCGAGTCCATCGATGTCGCCATGCGAAGCTGGCCTGAGTTCCATGAGCGGGCGAGCGTAGCCCCCGTGGTCGACAGGGATGGTTCGCCAGCATGGATGTCGCAACCACCGCATAGGCTGCCGGTATGAAGGAGCCCGCCGGCGATCCGGCGCCTGATGATTGGATCCAGGCGACCATCCCGCAAGTCCCGACCTGCCTCACCTGAACTGACAGTGGTCAAAACCGGGCACCGGCTCGTCGATGTGCTCAGGCGCCGAGCGTAGAGGGATCGTTGATCGTCGGTGGCGCGGTCATCCATTCACTTCTTGGAGTGGCGACTCCAAACGGTCGAGCGCCTCATCGGATCTTCTGCCTGCTGCTCGCAGCGCTGCATGCAGTCAGCGGTATCTCGGCCACGCTGGCCCGGCTGTGACTTGGAACCTCACGAGAACGCCAGGTGAGGCATCGCTTCTGGATCCTTCCGAAGATGAGGATTGAGCTCATCGTCAGCGAGGTTCCGGCTCCGTTCGCATCTCAGATGCGATCGAACCGGTCCCGTCGGGGCGAGCGACTGAGCCGGAATAATCGCCACGACAGCGCAATGACGGCGACGGTTCCGACCACGGCGGAGATGGTGAAGATCGTCGCAGCGAAGTCGGTGACCGGCTCGAGTGCGCTGCCTTCGAGGCCACCGATTCCTGCGGCCAGGGCCGAACCGATCAGCAGACCGGCAATCAGCAGGCCGAGGGTGCCCATCATCGCGATCCCTCGCAATGAGACGACGTGTCGGTCGAGATCGCTGGTGTCGAGTTCAACGGTGAACCCGCCCTTCTTGAGGTTCGTCAGCCACCTGAGCGCCCCCTCTTGGAGCGAGGGCATCTGCTCGACGGCTTCCCTGAGAACGAAACCGGCCTGTCGCTGCAAGGCGTCCTTGATGACGTCGCTGGTGAGCGCTTCGGGGACCTGCTGCTTGAGCGCATCGAACGCGCGCTCCATGAAGTCGGCACCGGTCCAGCTCGGGACGAGCGCACCGGTGATCGCCTCTGCCTGGGCCATGGCCTTCATCGCCAACGTGAGGTGGGAGTCGAATCGGTAGCCGGCTTGCTGCAAGATATCGAGGCCCAGCGGCAGCACCTTCGCCATGATCTCGACTTTTTGCCCCGGGGGAGGATCGAGGTAGGGGGTCAGGCTGCGTTCGAAGTCCTGGTAGTACCGGGCGTCGTTGGTTTCCTTGTATGGAGTCGACAGCGACTTCAGCGTCTGAGCAAGACCGCGAACATCACCACTCTGGACCGTCAACAGCAAGCTCCCCAACTTGAGCCGATGCTGGAACGTCAGCTCGCCCACCATGCCGGTGTCGAGCATGACCATGTCGCCGTTCTCCAGATCGACAAAAACGTTGCCGGGATGAGGATCGCCATGGAAGAACCCATCGATCATCAACATCTTCACCGCGGCGCGCACGACTCGGTCGGCGAGCACCTCCCGATCGAGTCCCACCGCATCGATCGCTGCCGTGTCGGTTGACTTCACGCCGGGGATGAACTCCAGCGTGAGAACGCCGGACGACGAGAGCTCGTATACGACTTCGGGGACCCGGATCCCTTCGATCGGTTCGAGCACCCGGGTGAGGCGACGAGCGTTGTAGGCCTCGATCTTGTAGTCGAGTTCTCGGAGCAGGGTGGTGCCGAACTCGAGCACGATTCCCGCCAGGTCCATGTCCTCGGCCCAGCGAATCCGGCGCTCCATGGCTTGGGACATGCGAACCAAGATCCGGACGTCGGAACGGAGCTGGACATGGATGTTGGGACGCTGGATCTTCACGGCAACGTCGCGACCGTTGTGCAACATGGCACGGTGCACTTGGGCGAGAGACGCCGCCGCCAGAGGTTCGCGGTCGAACTCGGCGTACAATTCCTCCGGCGGTGCGCCGAGTTCGGCGATCACTTGTTCGCGCGCCTGTTCGTACGGGAACACGGCGACGTCACTCTGCAGCTTCTCGAGTTCCTCCTGCCATTCAACCGGCAGGGTCCGGGCCCGGCTCGAGATGATCTGACCGATCTTGACGTAGGTGGGCCCGAGATCCTGGAGCAGGAGTCGAAAGCGAACCGGGGGCGGGACGCGTTCGAGCGGGACCCCCGGACGCCACAGCCACGCCTGGAGGCGTCGCCTGAACCCGGCGATCCACCCATCTCCGTCGAATACAGCATCGATACCGTGGATCTGCAGCATCTGTCGAACGCGCAGCAGTCGAAGCCGTTCCTTTGCCGTTGCGCTGAATCGCAGAAGGCCAAGCGCAGTAGGGGGGCGCTTGAGCCCGTCGTGGTCAGGGACGATGGGAGGAGTGAGGCCGAGGAACCCGATTCCGATCATCCGGAGCACACCGAGAAGTACGCCCCCGGCGATGACCTGCCATACCGAGCTTGCCGAGAGTGACCCCGCCAACAGCACGAGCAGGCCGAAGATCACGATGTCGACGATCGCGATGACCAGTCCATAGGTCTGCACAACGAACGGCATGAGGAGAAGGTCGAGCGCCGGTCGGACGAACGCGTTGAGGAGACCGTAGATGACGGCTATGAGCGCCATCGACACGAATGTCAGCTCGAGGTCGGTGCGAAACCCGGGCATCAGTGCTAACACGAAGGTGATGAGCACGAGGTCCAGGACGAAACGAACGATCAGAACCCGGACATTCACGCGCTGCCACCGGCGCCGAGTTGCTTGAGTTGCGGTCGTTGGTTCGGACATGGTTCAAGGCCCCCTCAGGTTCGCCGTGGAGAATAGTCGGCCTCCTGTCCGCCAATCTGAGGCGAGCCGAGCGTGACGAGTTGGAGTTCCATGGACCAGAAGGTTGCGGTTCGAGTACGACGGTGGAGAGCAAGTGGCCGAGATGCAGATGCGTGATAAAGAGCTTGTCGAGGTCTGCGGGGTGGACTCCGAGACTGAACAGATCCCAACCGTCCCGCCCCCGGCGTCGAGAATGAAGGCATCACCATTACCCGGCTCGACTAACCGGCCGGATGCGTCCTGGCGACACGCAGCCGTGCCGGACCGTATGAACCGGTCACCGCGATCCGCATCTCACTTCGGCGAAGCTCTCACGCCCAGGGATGTAATGCTCGGGGTACTCCCGAGGCGACGCACCGTCAACGTTCACCGGTGTCTTGGCGATCGGGCTTCCCGTGAGCGGCAACGACCGGGCCGTGGTCGTGCCCGGCTCTCTTGGAAAGCGGTAATCCTCCGCTCCAGATGGGGTCGTCGGTCAGTCCTCTCCGTTGATTGAAATCCCCATCGCCGTCCGAAGCTCCTCGAGGAAGGTCTGGTCGACGACGACTCGCCATTCGGTGATCTTGTGGTCGGCCACCTTTACGAATGCCGCGACCTCCGCCGTGAAGGGCAACTCGTAATCCTCCATCGGGAGGGAGCCGAAAATGACATAGCGGACAGCGATACTGTCGATCTTGTCCGGTTCCTTCTGGGACACCTCGTCGTACAGGTCGACGCTCAGGTTGGGGACGGTTGAGCGCCAGTAGTCGATGTTCTGTCTGAACTGCTCGGCTCCGTCGGCATCGTCCGAGTGGACTACTTCGTAGCCGTTGGCGTAAGCGTGGAAGTCGGCGGCAACCATGTCCTCCACCTCGTCCATCTCGCCGGTGGTCAATGCCTTGAAGATGTACGCCACCGCGGGGTGGTCGCCCAGGGCGTTGGGGCCGTCTTTGGTGCTGCCGAAGAACTTCTTCGCCGAAATCGCAATCAGCGTCGGGATCAGCCCGAGTTGGGTCCCGTCCGTACCGGTGACGAGCATGAATACGGCAACCAGTGCAGTGACTGCGGCCGCGGCTAGCAGGCGCCGACGCTGTCGACGAGCTTCTCCGAAGCCCTCGACATCCACTCCAACCCTCCTATTCGCCGCCACCAACATCTTCACCGCCGAGGTCTTCGTCGCTCCCGGCTTCGTCGTTGTCGCCGGACGATGACCGGCCGCGACCAATCAGCACCCCGGCGAGGAGCACCACGAGAAGGAGAAGACCAAGAACGACCCAGACCTCGGTCGGGATGCCCTCTGACTCATCCTCGGTGGGCTGTGTCGCCTCGGGCGTCTGAGTCGTCTCCGGAGCCTGAGTCGTCTCCGGAGCCTG
This sequence comes from uncultured Kiloniellaceae bacterium, assembly GCA_964194935.1. Taxonomy (GTDB): domain Bacteria; phylum Actinomycetota; class Acidimicrobiia; order Spongiisociales; family UBA11373; genus JACZWZ01. The sequence continues at coordinate 24,723 of CAXMOL010000177.1, read as the reverse complement.
TGTGGTCTCGGGAGCGTCCGGTGACTCGGGAGCGGTCGGCGTTGTCACATCTTCGGGGATGGTTGGACCCTCACCGTCCTCGGAGCACCCCGCCAAGAACACCGCAACCATGATCACACCGATCGCAGCGAGGACAGGCCCCCGCCTAACAGTGCCGGGCACAGAAACCCTGTGGAGCCAAGTCTGACTCATACCGCCTTCCTCCGTCTCGCCTTCTTCGTGGTCCGGCGGGCGGTTCGACGCGACGTCCTACGTACTGCTCTTCGTGCGGCTGGCATTGCGCTCCTTTCAGCTCGTGGCGGCACCGAGGGCTATCAGCGCCTCGGGGCTCAGGAAGTCCTGGGCGATCAAGATGCCCCCCGAGGCGCGAAGCGCATCACGGAGCGGAATCGCCCAGGTGTGCTCGATGACGAGGAGCATGCCGGCCCCGCCGGCAGGGATGTCGTCGGCGATTGTCGCCAAACCGTCGGCGTCGATTCCGTACTCGTACTCATCCATGGCGTGAATCGCTCCCGCGATGGCACCGGCCTCGACGCCGCCGGCGCCGAGCCCGATGAGGGCACCCACCCAGGCACCATACGTCATGGCCTCGTCTTCGGTGAGGTCGGTGGCCTCGGCGGCGAGCACCGTACCGTCCTCGTCCTTATACACGCCGAGCAGGTCCACCACTTTGATCATGCCTGCATCCGAGGCATCGGCGAGTGCTCCCAGGACGCTTCCATCGAGCTTGGGGTCGACGAAGCCGACAACCAGCAATTGCAATGGCCCAATAGTCATAGTTCTCCTGCCGTTCGGTCAGCGATCGCGTTTAGCTGGCAAGGATCTTCTGTTTCTGAGCTGCGAACTCACCGTCGGTGAGCACCCCCCGGTCGTGCAGCTGGCTGAGCTTCTCCAGCTCGTCCGCGGAGCTCCCCGAGCCGGCCACATCGGCGATGTACTGCCTTTGAGCATGCTCTTGTGCGGCAGCGCTGTCGATCGCCCGCTGCTGCATGTCCTTGCCGTGGACGATCAGATAGACCAACACGCCCAGCCAGGGCACGACGATCACAAAAAGCACCCAAGCCGCTTTCGCCCATCCGGACATGTCGCTACGGAACATGTCAGCAAAGACCGTGATCAGCAGCCAGATCCAAATCATCAACAGGAAGAACCAAAAAATCGTCAGTAACCAGTCCCCTAAGGCCATCGCCGTTCCTTTCGTCGCCTATCCACTTGTCATCCGCTCGGATCGGGTCCCGTCTCGTCGCCGCGCCGTTTGGTACTCCAGCGGCAGCGTTCTAGACGCCTTCCCTTCCCCTTTTTTTTTGTAGGTTACCGAGCTCGGGGGTGAGTCGATCAGATTCCCGCGACCGGCGCTATCCGATTTCGGCGAGCCCCCAAGCGAGACACTGCAGCGCACCGGCGGAAGCCAGTCCTGACGACTGGTTCGCCGGACACGCTACGGACCGGCAGACGAGTCTCCCCGCGGTCCGCGCCCTTCACGACCCGATCAGGCCTCAGCGGCGATGTCGCGTCCGTGGGCAGTGAGTGCCCAGATCACAAAGCCACCGATGGTGATCATGATGGCCGACCAAACCGGCTGATAGGGAAGCCAGGCGAAGTTCGCCACCATGCTGGCAACAACGATGATCAGCCCGATGATCCGTGCCCATACCGCTCCGGTGAACAGATAGAGCCCGGCCAGGACAACGATGATCCCAGCGATGAGATGGATCCATCCCCAAGTCGTGATATCGAACTGGAATATGTAATCGGGGGTAAGCACGATCAGGTCGTCCTCGAGTACCGCGACCAGACCCGCGATGGCATGGAAAAAGCCCATGACCATCATCAGGATGGCGGCGAAAGCAGTCCAACCAACCGCCCATCCACTCACATCTTGCTGCGACGTCATTGCGTCTCCCTCTTGTTGTGCCCCTTCATTGTAACGAACGCCTCCGCGGATCGAATTGGCAACACGGGGACGGGGTGCGATGAGGGCTGCCGATCTTCATGAATCCCTATTGAGCGTTTGATTGCAGATCGATGATGTCGGCCGGGTCACGATGGTGTGTGACCTGAGAAACCTCGCAGAATGGGATGTCGAGACAAACTATCCCGCCGCGTTCGGCGACCATCGGTTTTGCGACTACAAGCGGCCACCCCGATCTCATTCGAGTCGGCTGAACCACGCCACCGCGGTGTTGAACCGCGCCGGGGTATCCCCACGCATCTCGTTGATCAATCCAACGAGCTCGTCGCTCGCGGGTCCGTAGATCTCGATGTTGGTCGTGGCCTCGAGGAACTCGGAGGCCGATCTGATGCGGTCGGCGGCGAGCTGGACGTGGAGCATCAGCGATTCGCCGTCTGGATGGATCTGGACGACCGTCATCTCACCGGCGGCTTCGTCGATGTCGATCTCAAAGTGCATCATGCGTAGATGGTTTTCCTCAACGAATTGGACCATTTCTTCGGACGCCTTCCTAGCGGTGTCCAGCATTCCAGGCTTGATGGCATGGGTTCCGACATAGATCAGCGGATTTGACACGGAAGCCTCCTTTTGGTCAGCCTTCCTGGGTGAGCAGCGACCGCTCCAGCAGCCTCCGCACTCGGTCTGCGTAGTCTTTCTCGCTCCAGCCCAGTTCTCGGGTCAGCTCTCGCCACGGGCCTGGCATGGTGACCGCATAGATCAGGTCGGCCGCTTCTTGGGTAGTCCAGGCATCAGCCAGCCGGCCTTCCTCAGCGATCCGCCCGGCGACGCCCCGCATGAGGTCGCGGCGCCGGTCCATCCTGTTGCGCCAGCCAGCAGCAAGCGCTTCGTCTTCGTATTGGCCCCACTCCATCATCTGGGTGAGCCGATCGATCTTGCCGGTATACCAGCTCAGCGCTTCCACCCACCGGCGCAGCGTCTCGACCCCGCTCGGGGCACCAAACACGTGGGCACGGAGATCCTCCGACCCGAAGCTGCGGTCCACATAGTCAACCAAGGCGACGAAGAGCCCGGACCGATCACCGAAGTGCAAGTACAGGGCCTGGCGGGATACCCCGGCCTGGTCTGCGATCTCGGCAAGGGTCACATCGCGCCCCCGCTCCTCCAGCAGTTCCCAGGCTTCGTCGAGGATGCGCTCCCGCGTCTCGGGATCACCATAGAAATCAGCACTTGACACCGTGTCAATCTACACCATAGAGTTGGTTTACATGGCGTCAAGGTGCGCGTTCCCTATCGGGAGGAAGCAGTGATCACCGCAACCCACACCGTCGACATCGCGCGACCCGCACAGGTCGTCTTTGACTTTGTCCGCGATCAGCGCAACGAGCCCAAGTGGCATACCGACGTACTCGAGGTGGATCCCCAAGAACCCCTGGAATTGGGAAGCACGGTCACGTGGACCGTCAAGTTCATGGGGACGAACCAATACGTCATTGAGGTAACCGCGCTCGACGCCCCCCGATCGATCCGGATCGAGACCCGCGACGGACCAACGAAACCGACCCTTACCCACCGCTTCGAGTCGGACGATGGAGCAACCCGGTACACGCGCACCGTGAGCATCCCCGAAGAGGGCATGCTCCGGATCGTAGGCCCGATCATGAAGGCGATTGGGGCAGCCGATCGGCGTAATGCCACATTCGCCGAAAACCTCAAGGCCCTCCTGGAGGGCTAGCCATCGCGTGCACACCTCTCTGCGACGAAGCGATGAGCAGGAACGGATCAAGCGTTCAGGCTGGGCCTCTGCCTACGATCGGCTGTGTGTCAGACGCTGTTCCCCACATCGGAACCCTCAGGGAGAAGCCGCTCCACGCCGCCTTGAAACGGTGGTATGCCCGACCGGGTGATGGCATCGAGGTCCCCATCGACGGTTTCGTGATCGACCTCGTACGAGGCGAACTGCTGATCGAGGTGCAGACACGCGGGTTCGCATCGATGAAGCACAAGGTCGCAGCTCTACTCGATCTTGGCCACCAGATCCGCATTCTTCACCCGATCCCTATTGACCGGTGGATCGTCAAGGTGGACGCCGACGGCACCGTCCTCAGTCGACGCCGGTCGCCCAAACACGGCAAACCCACCGACGTCTTTGCCGAGCTGGTGAGCTTTCCCGAACTCCTGGCTCATCCCCACCTGGAGGTCGAAGTGCTCATGACCATCGAGGAGGAGTACCGGCGTCATACGCCCAATCGATCCTGGCGCCGCAAGGGTTGGACGGTCGTCGAGCGTCGCCTCATCGAGGTGGTGGACACGTTGTTTCTCCAACAAACCGAGGACCTGACCGCACTCTTGCCCGACGACCTACCCGAGACGTTCACCACCGCCGACCTCGCCGAGAAGCTGGGCCGACCGCGCCGAGCCGCCCAACAGATGGCCTACTGCCTTCGCAAAGCCGGGGCGATCGATGCCGTCGCCAAGCACGCCAACACCGTGGTATACCGAGTCAGATAGCGACGCGGGTGACGGAGACCCGCACCCTTAGTCGATTCGGGTCACCGTGCACGGGCGATAACGGCGGTCCCACCTCGGTGGCTGTTCACCAGATCTCCACCAACCTCGATCAGACCGACGCGGCGACGTCGTCGGATGTCTCCGACCCGGCAGAGTCATCGGCGTCGGGCATCTCATCGGCGCCGGTGTCCGCCGGTGCGGTGTCAGCCGTGTCCTCATCGCGAAGCGCTCCCCGCTCTCGCATCCCGGCGACGACCTTGTCGGCGACGGCCGCACGCTTTTCACCAGGCACCTTCTTGGGCAGACCCGACTCGAGCTTGGCGCGTACCTCCGACTCGGTAAGGCCCTCCCACTCGGCCATCTTGCCGGCCATCTTGGCCGCAACGAACTTGGCGATGACTGCAACGACACCAACGATCAGGACAAGCTTCACGAACTTCTTCAAGGCTGCTCCTTTCAAGCGGTGCCGCACAGTGTATGGCGCCTCGCCACCTTCGGATCACGAAGATGCTCACGTGGTGGCGGCGAGCGCAGATATGGTTCAATCACCGTGGCGCCCACGGCATCGAACTCTCCGGGCGCAAAGGAGTGCTCATGCGTGTCGCTTGTGTCGGGGGCGGGCCCGGCGGCCTGTTTGTCGCGATCCTGCTCAAAGCACGTGACATCGCCGACTCCGTGACCGTCTACGAGCGCAACGGCCCAAACGACACGTTCGGATTCGGAGTGGTGTTCTCGGACGAGACACTCGAACACCTGGCCGCAGCCGACCCGCCGGTGTTCGACGCGATCGCCCGGGACTTTCGCCACTGGGGAGAGATCGACGTCTACCGCCACGAGAGACGCACTCGTTCGACCGGTCACGGCTTCGCCGCCATCGGGCGGCTCCGCCTCTTGCAATTGCTGAGCGCCCGGGCCGCCGAAGTCGGCGTCGAGGTGCAGTACAACGCCGAGGTCGAGAACCTCGAGGACCTCGGATCGAACGACCTGATCGTGGCTGCCGACGGCGCCAACAGCCAGATCAGGGCTCGATACGCCGACCGCTTCGAGCCGACCGTGGAATGGGGTGCGTCCCGGTACGCATGGTTCGGGACACCGCACATATTCGACAGCTTCACGTTCGTCTTCGAGGACACGGAGCACGGCCTGGTCCAGGCCCACTGCTACCCGTATTCGGATGAAGCCAGCACGCTCATCGTCGAGACTTCCGAGGAGACCTGGCGCAAGGCCCGGCTCGACGCTTCCGACCAGCATCCGATCGAACCCGGAGCAAACGACCCGGCGGCCTTGAGGTTCACCGAAGATCTGTTTGCCAAGTACCTCGATGGCGACGAACTCATCGGCAACAACTCCAAGTGGCTGCGCTTCCCCACGGTGACGAACCGCACCTGGCACACCGACGACATCGTGCTCGTCGGCGATTCGGCGCACACCGCTCACTTCTCCGTCGGGTCGGGGACGAAGCTCGCAATGGAGGACGCCATCGCCCTCGTCGACGCCATCGCCGCAAACGCCACTGTCGGAGAGGCACTGGCCGACTACCAAGCGCAGCGGCGCCCCGGGGTGGAGTCACTGCAGCGAGCCGCGGCAACGAGCCAGGCCTGGTTCGAAGACGTCGACCGCTACCTCGACCTCGACGACGAACAGTTCGTCTTCCAATTGCTCACCCGCAGCCAGCGCATCACCCATCAGAACCTGGAGCTGCGCGACCACGATTTCACCCGGCGCGCCGTTGCCTGGTTCCGCGAGCAGTCGGCGCCTGACCTGCGGCCCGCCGACCCCGACACCGCTCCGTTGTTCTATCCGTTCCGATTGCGACAGCTCCGCCTCGCCAACCGGGTCGGCGTTTCCCCCATGGCTCAATACTGCGCCGCGGATGGGGTCCCGAGCGATTGGCACCTTGTCCATTTGGGCAGCCGCGCCGTTGGCGGGGCCGGCCTCGTGATCACCGAGATGACCTGCCCCTCCCCCGACGCCCGCATCACCCCGGGCTGCACCGGCCTGTGGAACGAACAGCAGCAGCAATCGTGGGAGCGGATCGTTGAATTCGTACACGAGCACAGCGACGCTGCGATCGGCATCCAGCTCGGCCATGCCGGCCGCAAGGGATCGGTCAAAGTTCCCTGGGACGGGGGCGGCGATCACACGCCGTTGGATGAGGACAACTGGCCCCTGGTTGCGGCTTCTGCGTTGGCGTGGGCCCCGCACAACCAGGTCCCCCGTGAGATGTCGCTCGAGGACATGTCCAGGATTCGTGACGACTTCGTCCATTCGGCGCGATTAGCTGCGGGTGCTGGTTTCGAGCTTCTCGAGCTGCACATGGCCCACGGCTATCTGCTGTCGAGTTTCCTGTCCCCGCTGACCAACCGCAGGAACGACGAGTACGGGGGCGACATGGCGGGGCGAGCCGGATGGCCCCTCGAGGTGTTCGACGCGGTCCGCGCCGTGTGGCCAGAAGAACTTCCCATGTCGGTGCGCATCTCGGCGGTCGATTGGGTGGAGGATGGCAACACCAGCGACGACGCGGTGGCCTTCGCCGGGATGCTCGCCGCCCACGGCTGTGACATCATCGACGTCTCCACCGGCCAGGTTCACCCCGACCAAACACCTGATTACGGCCGGTTGTACCAGACGCCGTTCAGCGACCGGATCCGCCACGAGGTCGGCATCCCCACCATGACGGTCGGTGCGGTTTCTTCGGTGGATGACGTCAACACCATCCTCCTCGCCGGACGCGCCGACATCGCCCTGCTGGCAAGGCCGCATCTCGTCGACCCCTACTGGACGCTCAACGCCGCTATCGATCTGGGCTATGCCGATCACCCCTGGCCGAGCCAATACCTCCAGGGACGCACGGCAAGGCGACGCGAGCAAGATCCGCTGGCGCGGATCGTGGATCGATGAGCCCGCTCTCGCCGCTCCCCTGGCCGGTCATGCTCGGCCCCGAGAGCCAGGCGCTCTACGAACGGACCCGGATCGTGGGCCGCGACCAGTTGGTCGCCCTCGCCGAGAGCGGGCCTGCCGGCCGGGTCAACCGCGACCTGCTGCGGGCGCTTGCAGCCAACGACCTGTTGCCGTATCTGTTCCCCGAGCGTTACGGGGGCCGGCAACCGGAAGCAACCTCGGCACTCGACCTCTGTGTGCTGCGCGACGCCCTTGCCGCGGAGTCCGCCGAGGCGGAAACGGCCCTGGCCATGCAGGGACTCGGGGCGTATCCCATCCTCGAGTCGGGGTCACCGGAGCTTGCTGCGGAGTGGATCCCGAAGGTGGCCGCGGGCGAGGCCGTGGCGGCATTCGCGCTCACCGAGCCCGAGGCCGGGTCGGACGCTGCGGCTCTCGCCATGAGCGCCGAGCGAGATGGGGATGGGTATCGCCTGAGCGGGGTGAAGACGTGGATCAGCAACGCACCGGACGCCGACATCTACACGGTGTTCGCCCGCACCTCCGGTGACCGAGGCGCCGGCGGCGTCACCGCGTTCGCCGTGCCCGGCAATGCCAACGGTCTCTCCGGCCGGGCGCTCGACCTGGTGGCGCCGCACCCCATTGGCCGCCTCGAGTTCGACGATGTCAGCGTTGCGGCGGACCACGTGCTCGGCGAAGTCGGCCACGGGTTCCGTGTGGCATTGAAAACCCTGAGCCGATTTCGCCCAAGCGTTGGCGCCTATGCGGTGGGGATGGCCCAGGCCGCCGTCGAGGCCACCCAGCGCCACGTCGACGAGCGCCGTGCCTTCGGCGGCCCGCTGCGCGATCTGCAGGTCGTTGCGCACAAGCTGGCCTCGATGGCGGTGGCGTTGCACACCGCTCGTCTCGTGGTATTCGACGCCGCAGTTGCCTTTGATCGCGGCGATGACCACCTCGCCTTCCGGTCATCAGCCGCCAAGCTCTACGCCACCGAAACCGCGCAGCGGGTGGTCGATGACGCCATCCAACTCCACGGCGCCGTCGCCCTGGAAAGGGGCCACCGCCTCGAGCTCCTGTATCGCGAGGTGAGGGCGCCGCGCATTTACGAGGGAGCTTCGGACATCCAGCTCGAGATCATCGCCCGAGAGCTCAAGCGGGGCTGAACCCAGTCGTCCGATTCAGCCCGGCTCGGCCAGCTTCTTCAACTTGGTCCGATCCACCTTCCCCAGATGCGTCTTTGGCAGCTCGTCGATGACATACACCCGTCGCGGATGCTTATACGGCTCGAGGCGCTCCAACACCCAGCTCATCAGATCCTCGGCGAGCCCGTCCGGCGGCTCCACCGCAACCACAAAGGCCACCGGCTTGACGAGCCCGGCCTCGTTTGGCACACCCACCACAACAGCGGCGTCGACTGCATCGTGCTCGAGGAGACAGCTCTCCACCTCTTGCGGGGCCAGCCACTTGCCACCCACCTTGAGCCGGTCGTCGGCCCTGCCGTGGTGCTCGAAGTACCCGTCCTCGTCGACCCGAACCAGGTCACCACCGACAAACCAACCGCCCCGGAACGCCTCCTCGGTGGCGTTCGAGTCGTTCCAATAGCCGAGGGCGAGAGAATCCCCCTCTACCCAGAGCCGACCCACCTCACCATCGGGAACCGGCTCGCCATCCTCTTCGCGCACCGCGACGTCGAAGCCGGCCACCGGCTTACCGATCGTCCCGGCCCGCACGTCGCCCGGACGGTTGGTGATGAAGATGTGCCACATCTCGGCGGTCCCGAGACCATCCAGCAGCTCCACGCCGAAGGTCGCCTTCCAACTCCGATACAGCTCCGGCGGCAGCGCTTCCCCCGCCGAGGTGGCAAACCGCAGGCTTGACAGGTCCTGGCGGTCGGCAGCTTCGTGGCCGACCATGGCGGCGATCATCGTCGGCACGTTGATCATGATTGTTGGCTTGTACCTGGCAATGAGCTCGAAGAGGATGTCCGGGGTGGGGTGCTCGGGAAACACCACCGCCGACGCTCCGACCGAGAACGGGAACAGCAGGTTGGAGCCGGTGGCGTAGCCGAAGAACAGCTTGGGAACCGACAGGGTCACGTCGTCCTGGTGGTAGCCGAGCGTCTCATGGGCATAGCGGCGGGTGGTGTTGACGAACGATCCGTGCGTCTGCACCACCGCCTTCGGGACGCCGGTCGTGCCGCCCGAGAAGAGCCATATGGCCGGATCCCGGCGGTCGCGGACCACGGCCTCGACGGGATCGACGGGCCCTCGACCGGCGGGGGTGACCAGCCGGGCGTCGAAGCGGTCGCTGAGCCGGGCAAAACCGCCATCGAGCGACGAGTCGACCAGCGCTCGCGGCTCGCAGTGCTCGAAGAGCTCGACGATCCGATCTTCCCCAAGCGCCGGGTTCACCATGACGACCACGGCGCCGACCTTGAGGATCCCAAAGAAGGCACCAACAAAGTCGGGGCCGTCTGGCATGGCGACGAAGACCCGGTCCTCAGGCTCGACCCCCACCTCGGTGAGGGCGGCTGCATATGAATCGGCCAACGCGTCGATCTCGGCATAGGTGGTGGTGCCTTCGGCACCGCGCAGCGCCACACGGTCCCCCTGGCCGTGGCGGAGCCGGTCGGTCAGGAAGTAGTCGGCGATGTTGAGCTGCGTCACCGTCCCCGGCTCGTCACCCAGCCACCACCGGGACCTTCTCCATAGCCGCGGCGACCCTCTCCTCCGGGTAGTCGTAGTCGACGAGCTCACCGGCAAGGTACGTCTCGTACGACGCCAGATCGAAATGGCCGTGCCCGCACAGCGCAGTCAGGATCACTTTCTCCTCGCCCGTTTCCTTGCAGCGGTTCGCCTCGCGGATCGCTGCTGCGATGGCGTGGGTCGGCTCGGGGGCCGGGAGGATTCCCTCGGTGCGAGCGAACTTGACCGCTGCGTCAAAGCACTCGGTCTGGTGGATGGCCTCGGCCTCCACCAGGCCGAGCTCGTACAGATGCGACACCAGGGGCGACATCCCGTGATAGCGGAGCCCACCGGCGTGGATCGGATCGGGGATGAAGTCGTGGCCGAGCGTATGCATCTTCAAGAGCGGCGCCATGCCGAGGGTATCTCCGAAGTCGTATCGGTACTCGCCCTTGGTCAGCGACGGGCACGCCGCAGGCTCGACACACCGAATCGTCGGATTCATGTTGCCCGCCATCTTCTCCCGCAGGAACGGGAAAGAGAGCCCGGCGAAATTCGAACCCCCGCCGGTGCACCCGACCAGGAGGTCTGGAGTTTCCCCAACCTGTGCCAGCTGGAGGAGCGCTTCCTCACCGATGATCGTCTGGTGCATGAGCACGTGGTTGAGCACGGATCCGAGCGAGTACTTGGTGTCCTCATCCTGCACGCAGGCCTCGATGGCCTCCGAGATGGCAATCCCGAGGCTGCCGGGCGAATCTGGATCCTGGGCGAGGATCTTTCGTCCGGCCTCGGTGCGGTCTGAGGGGCTTGGGTGCACGGTTGCGCCCCAAACCTCCATCATCGTCTTGCGATACGGCTTTGCGTCGTACGACGCCCGCACCTGCCACACCTCGCACTCGAGCCCGTATTGGGCTGTGGCGAAGGCCAGGGCCGAGCCCCACTGGCCCGCACCGGTCTCCGACGTGATCTTGCGGACGCCCTGCTGGGCGTTGTAGTAGGCCTGCGGGACCGCGGTATTTGGTTTATGGGAACCGGCCGGGCTAACCCCTTCGTACTTGTAGAAAATCTTTGCAGGGGTATCGAGTAGCTTCTCCAATCGATGTGCTCGATACAGTGGGGAGGGACGCCACAGCCGGTACACGTCCAACACCTCACCCGGAATGTCGATGTACGACTCTCCGCTGACCTCCTGCAAAATGAGCTCCATCGGGAACAGCGGCGAAAGGTCGTCGGGCCCGACCGGCTCCAGCGTTCCGGGGTGGAGCGGTGGTGGCGGGGGCGCCGGAAGGTCCGGGATGATGTTGTACCAGCGGGTCGGCATCTCCGACTCGGAGAGGGTCACCTTGGTGTACTCGGCCATCGCTACTCCTCCTCACCATCCGGTCCGGCGGGTCTGCCGGTGGTCGCACCGAGCGTAACCCATCCCACCGGAGCCTGTTCGGCCTCGGTCCGCTCACCCGGCCCGGAGGGCATCGTCGGCGGCCGCCCGACACAGCCCCGCAAGCATCCCGCCCGGATCGGCGAGTTCCTCGATCACCGAGAGGTGGTGGCGGCCCGGCACCGCCAGGTACTCAGCTTGCGCTCCCGCTGTCGACCACCGCTGCGCCATGGAGCGCGACTGATCGTGGAACGCGGCAGTTTCGTCCTCACCGACGGCGAGGCGAAGGGTGACGCCCGGCGGTGGATCCAGGTTGATGGGGCTGAGGCTCGTCGCCGCCGGAGCATCGAGGCCCAGCAGCCTGTTGAGCGGGAGCTCGAGCAGTGGCTCCAGGTCGAAGATGCCGCTCACGGTGACCGCGTGTCTGGTCGGTACCGCCTCGTCGGCGACGGCCATCACCGCCAGATGGCCACCCGCCGAGTGCCCGGCAACCACGATCGGCAACGGGAAACGATTGGCCGTGAATACGACCGCAGCCTTTGCCTGGGCGACGATTGCCGCCAGCTCGACCTTCGGGGCCAGGTCGTAGCCGACGATGCCGACGCCGAGGCCGTTGCCGAGGGGCCCGCCGGCGAGGTGGGAATACACCTTGCGGGAGCCCTCGACCCAATAGCCCCCGTGGAAGAACAGCACCATCGCGTCCGCAGGCCGGCTCGGCGTGAAGAAATCGATGCGCTTGGCGCCACCTGAGCCGTAGGCGACGTCCAGGTCGCCGCCGGACGCTCTCCGGAAGGCTGCGGCGTCGGCGCCCCACCGCTCGACGTAGTCGTCGAGGTCCGGGTGGAGGCCGGGAACGTCGTATTCAGCCTGCCAGCCGTCGGGTCCGGGTTCGATCATTCGGAGGGAATGACCGCCGTCGCCATGATCTCCACCACAGCCTGGGGCTCGACGAGATCGGTGACACCAAACAGCGCCATCGCCGGGAAGTGCCGACCCATGTGACGCCGATAGATCGGAGCCAGCGCCGCTGCCGCGTCGCGGTAGTCGGGGACGCTGGTCACGAAGATCTGCATCGACACCACATGTCCCGGCTCGGCTCCGGCCGCCCCCAGAACGCTCACCACGTTTCCGAGTGCCTGGTCGAATTGGGAGACGAGGTCGTCGCCGACCACGTTGCCCCCGGCGTCGACGGCAATCTCGCCGGCGACCCACACCGTGCGACCCTGTTCGGCAATCGCCCCATGCGAGAACCCGCGACCGGGCGGTAGCCCCTCGGGGTGGACCAGACGGTGGGGCGAGCTCAGCGGCCCTTCCACTGCGGGTCCCTCCCTTCGGTAAAGGCGGCAAGGAACTCGGCATGATCCTCGCTCTTCATCAACAGCGCCTGGGCCATGGCTTCGAGCTCGATTGCCCCGGACAAGCCCATGTCTTGTTCACGGCCGAGTAGCAGCTTGGTGACCGAATAGGCGAAGGTGGGCCCGTCGGCAAGGCGGCGGGCCATGGCCCAGGCAGCGTCGGTCAGCTCGTCACCGGGCACGACCGCATTGACAAAACCGGCAGCTTCAGCGGCGGCGGCATCGAGCGGATCCCCAAACATCAAGATTTCGGTGGCGCGGCCAAGACCAACCAACCGCGGCAGCAGGTAGGCAGAGCCCATGTCGGCGCCCGCCAAGCCCACCCTGGTGAAAAGGAAGTGGAATGACGCATGCTCGGCGACGAGGCGAAAGTCGGCGGCGAGGGCGATGACCGCCCCTGCGCCGGCTGCGGTTCCGTTGACCGCAGCGATGATGGGCATCGGGCACTCCCGCATCGCTTGCACCACGGCGCCGGTCATCCGGGTGAACTCCAGGAGCCGCTTCGGTTCGGCGTGCACCAGATCGCCGATGATCTCGTCGACGTCGCCCCCGGAACAAAATCCGCGCCCGGCACCGGTGATGATCAGCACGGCAATGTCGTCGCGATGCGGTACTTCTCGGAGCAGATCCCGCAGGTCGGCGTACACGTCGAAGGTGAGGGCGTTGAGCTTGTCCGGCCGGGAGAAGGTAACCGTCCCCACCCGATCCTCCACGGAGAAATCGAAGTGCTGCCACTTCTCGGTGAAGCCCGCAGATGCTCTGAATCCGCTCATGGGCGGGATCCTACGGTGTGGCCGTCGCCGACCGCTGTATAGGGTGCGGTCGGTGCCGCCAAAGGAGTGACTCGACATGGATCTCGGCTTGTTCCTGCCGGTTTCGGGGCGGGCGGCCTCTCGAGACACGCTGATCGAGGCCGCTCGACGCGCAGAAGAGTGGGGCTTCTCAACGGTGTGGGCTGCGGACCGGGTGGTGAACCCGTGGGAGATCGCAACTCCCTATCCCTACGCCGCAGATGATGCGTTCATCGTTCCCCCCGACCGGCCGTTTCTGGAATGCCTGACGGTGCTCTCCTTCCTCGCCGGTGCCACAAAGAACATCCGCCTTGGCGCCAGCGTGGTGGTGATGAACTTTCGCCATCCGCTCCACTGGCTCAAACAGGCCACATCGATCGACCTGCTGTCCCAGGGCCGGTTGGTCCTCGGCGTCGGCATCGGGTGGATGGAGGAGGAGTTTGCCGCCATGGGGGCCTCGTATGCCGATCGAGGCAAGGTAGCCGATGAACAGCTCGAGGTCGCTCAGGCCCTGCTCGGCGAGAAGCGGGCGAGCTACCAGGGAGCGTTCTACGCCTTCGATGATGTCGCCTTCGAGCCAAAGGCCCATGGCGACGGCCTTCCGATCTGGGTGGGCGGCGAGGGGAAGGCGGCGCAGCGACGAGCGGCCCAGTTCGGCGACGCCTGGTTCCCTTATTTCGTGCGGGTGACCCCCGCGGAGCTGGCAATACGCTACGCGTCGGTGGCGGAACGGGCGGCAGGCTTCGACCGCAACCCCGACCAAGTCGCTCTTGCCTGCTGTCTGCCCGTCGACATCACCGACGAGCCGGTCCCCCAGGAGCCCGACCGGCTGCGGGGAACGCCGGAGCAGGTCAGCGAGGCCCTCGTGCGTTTTGCCGAGGTCGGCGTATCGCACGTTGCGCTGCAATTCATGGCCCCCCGCTACCCCGAGCGCATCGAACAGATCGAGCGCTTCGCCACCACATCGGGTTTGCTGGACTGATCTCCCTCAGGTCTCGCCGAGCAGATCCAAGGCCCGCTCGATGTCGGCCTCGTCGTGGTACACGCCGAAACCGACCCGGAAGCGGTCACCCCGGTAGTCGGTGATGACCCCGCGCTCGTGGAGCGCCCGGTACACCCGTTCGGCGTCGTCGAGGCGGAAGGTCAGGAAGTGGCCGCGCGGCAGCCCAAACTCGGGTAGCAGGTCGTCGGCTCGCAATGGGCCGTCGGCCGGCAGACCCTCGATGAACTGCCGCTGCAAGCGCACGACGTGGGCGTGAATGTCGGCGACGGAGACGCCTTCTTCTTCGAGCATCTCCATCACCGCCACGAGTCGGTACAGCGGCGAAGGGTCGAAGGTGGCGCCCATGAACCGTGATCCGTCTGTGGCGTAACCGACTGAGTCGTCTCGCGAAGTGAGCCGGCCGAACCCGGCGTACCAGCCGGTGTCGACCGGACGCTGTCCGATGCCCGGCGGGCAGTGCATGAACACCGCCCCTTCTCCGGACATGGCGTACTTGTACCCGCCTGCCAGGTAGAAGGCTCGCCGTTCGACCGATTCCAGATCGGTGGGCAACGCCATGAACCCGTGGTATCCGTCGATGACCACAAAGGAATCGGCCGGGGCAGCCGCCACCAGAGCCTCGAGGTCGGGGGTGACGAACCCGGAGTCGTAGTGAACTTGTGACAGGTAGACCAGATCCGCGTTGGTGTGGGCGACGGCGTCGAGGAATCGATCGTGAAAGGAGCCATAGGGTCGCGCCGGTACCCTTTCTACCTCGGCTTGTCCGGCCTCCTCCCACCGGGCGACCTGCCTGCGGAATGAGTGGAACTCGGCGTCGGTGGTGACTACCCGAAACGGCGTATCGAGACAGGAGGCGAGGCGAACGACCAATTCGTGGGTGTTGGGTGCGAAGGCGATCGCGGCGGGGTCGGTCAACCCGAGCACACCGGCAATATGGCCCTGGGCTGTGGGGATCAGTTCGCCAAACACGGCGTCCCACTTGTCGTCGACGAGGGTCGCCGCGTCGAGCCATGCCTGTTGATGCGCCGAGAACCCGACGTCCGGCCACAGGTAGTGGCTGTGGGCGGCAAGGTGAAGGCGGTCCGGGGCGAGGAATCTGGTGAAGCGGTGCTTGAGCAAGGTCAGCGAACCGAGTCGGCCGCGGGGCCCTCGAGCCGGAAACGCATCGCCTCAACAACGGCGTCCGGCAATGGGGGTAGCTCAGATCGAGGGATGAGGAAGGTCGGAATCTCGACCAGGTCGGTGAACACGCGGGACCGGCGGGCGGTGGCCTCCAGGTATTCGGCTCCTGTGGTGCCTCCCGTGCCGGTCCGGTGGCCGATCATGCGGGTCACCATCAAGACATGGCGCTGTCGCCACGCAGTGAAGCCTTCGTCGACGTTGACCAGGCCGGTGAGGAGGCGGAACGGCAGTTGCAGGATCGGCTCGTCCCGGTAGAGGTTGATCAGCAACGCCGCCTGGAAGGCACGCCGTGACAGGAGCCGGTCGCCTTCCTCGCGGGCAGCCTCGTAACGTTCGTCGTTGAAGATCGCCTCGAACGCGTCCCGGTTGGCGTCGACCCGTGCCAGGTGTCGGTCCCGCTCATCCGTGTCGAGTCCCGGTTCGGACTCGACGGTCTGGCGCTCCTTGGCAATCATGACGTCGACCGCGGCCTGGTACTCCACCCAGAAGTCATATTCGCCCATTTCCAGGAACGGCGTTCGCTCCAGCCAGGACTCGACGTGGTCGGCGAGCGATTTCGCCTGCTCGGCCGCTTCGACCGCGCGTCGATGCTCGTCATTCAGCCAGGCGGTGTATGGGGCGTCTCCGGTCGACGGCCGCCTCGAGCGCGGAAGCCCCATCTTGTTCTCGACCAGGCGGAACTGGACGCTCTGGAACCCAGAGGCAGTCCCCAACACCCCCCGGAAGTCCAGGAAGTCAAGCGGTGTCAGCGTCTCGATCACCTCCAGCTGCTCGAGCATCACCCGCTGGATCGCAACGATGCGGTCGAAGTGGGCGACCAACGCGCCCATCTCCCGCTCCTTGATCGGCTGACGGTCGAAGGTGCGCATCGCTGCATCCAATTCGAAGATGATTTGCTTGAACCACAGCTCGTAAGCCTGGTGGACAATGATGAACAGCATCTCGTCATGGGTGCGGCCTTCGACATCGCTCAGCGGATTTTGTGCTGCGAGCAAGCGATCGAGATCGAGGTAGTCGTGGTAGTACATCGGTCCGTTCTTGTCATGGCCCGGCCGATGTCGAGCCTAGCGCCGACCCCCATTCGCCTCGGATGCGGGGCTCAGGCCGGCCGACGACTCAACGCCGTCCAGGCGAACGATCCGGCGTAGGCGATGGCGCCGGCCGCCATGAGCCAGAAGGCAAGCGTCCGAGCCGGTTCGAGTACCCAGGCGACCAGTGCGGCGATGTCGCCGGCCGCCACCGGAATGTCAGCCGGGATCGAACCTGCGACCTCGGCGCCGACCCAGCCAGGTCCGAACCATCCGACCAACAGCACCAGCGCCCCGACGAGAAAGAGCAGACCGCCGGCGAAACGCAGCCGCCCGTGGCGCCGAGCGAGAAGTACGAGGAGGGCCAACTCGCCGAGCAGGATCAGGGGCGCTATGGCGCTCATCCCGCGTCCGCTCTGGAGCAGGCTCCGCGCCCGAATCAAGCCTTCCGCTTGAGAGGAATCGGCGTCGGCGGTCAACAGCGCAGCCTGATCGGGCATCCCAACCAGCGCCACCTCGACCGTCTGGCCCTTGGGAGCACACTCGATGCCCTCGCAGCCGACGAAGTTGGTGACCAGCGCCATCGCCTCGGGATCCGATGCGAGCGCCGTTTTCACCGGAACGAGGTCGATGACGAGGTCGGGCAGCCGGTTGCTCGTCCCCAACAGCCACCGATCGAGCTCGCCGGCGATGTTGAGCACCTGTTCGTCAAACCATTCCTGGGTGAGGCTGCGATCGAACACCTCTCGCATCGTGGCTTCGGTCAGCGGAGCGTCGCGCCGTTGGGCGAGCTGGGAAGCAAACTCGTCGACCAGCGCTGCTCGCGCCGAATGGGTCAGACCGATTTCGACCGCCTCCTCGGCAACCATCGTCGGGCTCGTGACCCGCGGCATCGCCGTCCATGCGATCAGCGCCAGCGGCGCCATCACGACGAACGGGACCACCAGAATCCAGCGCGTGGCGGCGCGTCCGGTGCGGCGGTGCGGCGGCCGGTGCTCATAGCCGGATCGGGCTACCTCGGCCGCACCCGGCGCCAATGTGGCGGTCCCGGGCCCTCGATCGGTATCCATGGGGGTTGAATCGGCGTCCCAGGACAGGGGATTGACCGGAGTCTTTCCTGAACCCGGCGGCGTGTCAGATGTGGCGCGATCCTCAAGCCCCGGTGCGGCCCCTGGTGATCTCGAGGGCGGCTCGAAGGAAGTTCCGTTCGGTCCTGGCAATGACCCGCCGCGCATATCCAGGCCAAACCGAAGCAAGCGCTGCGGAGAGATAGATGCTCCACACGAGCTTCGAACCCCTCCAGGGCGAGCGGCCGATCGCGGCCATCGCGGTGCGGTAATACCGATCCGTGAACAGCAGCATCATGATCGCGGCGCCACGCGCCTCACTGATCGAGCGGAATCCGGCGTTGGTCACCAGTCGGCGGTAGGAAGGAGCGCGCGATAGCGCCAGCAGAACCATGTGTTCCCGCGCCGACCGAACCGCCGTCTCCCGCTCCTCGTCCCCAGCCCCGGCGAGGTAGGGACGCAGCGAGGCGTCGTAGGCGACGCCCCGCTCGAGATCCTTTTCGATGTCCCGCGTGATATTCGCCAACTGGATCATCTCGGCCACATCCATCGCATCTCGGTTGCTCATGTTGTCGACCGGGACGTCGATGAGCAACCGCATGGTGAAGAGCACCGGCTCACCAATGACCGTGTCGCAATACGCCATCAGCTGCTCGTCCGAGATCAGCACGCCGTCCTGGTCGGCGAATTGCCGGGCGGACCTGGCCATCCCCTCCGCCATTCCCGATACCAGGAGTCGAATGTTGTCCCGATCCGTTTCCGGCAGCGTGGCGAAGACCTCGTCGACCAGTCCACACCGCGCCACGAGGAGGAGGTGAACGCGGTCCCGGTCGTCACGCGCCAACCGATCGGAGAACGCTTCGACCGGGGCGGGAGGGTCTTGCGCCAGCCGGACACCAAACTTAGCGAGCACGTCTGGTCGCGCAGCAGCATCGGGATACAGGTCCTCGAATGTGTCGAGCATGCGGCAGTACAGGTAGGCCACCGCGGCGACCTTGGCCTTGCCGGGAGGCAAAGCCAGGATGGAGGCGGCAAAGCTCCTCGCAGCGTGGGGCAGAACGGTCCACACAAACTCTTCCGGATCCTGGATGGCCCCCAGGCCCGCAAGATCGGGCTCATCGCGATTCGTCCGGACTCCCCGGACGAGCATTCGGAAACGCCGGAGGGTTGCATCAAGCTTCGTCACCGCCTTCGAAGGTAGTGCATAGGGCGCTGGGAAGAGACCGTGGGTCTGCTGTTCAACGCGGCCGCTCCCACCCAGATCGTCAAGGGCTGATGATCGTCGTGGAGCAGACATTGGACCATCGGCTCGTCGAGAACATGCTTCGGATGCTTCGCGACGGAACGACGTCTCCGTCAGGTCCGGCGAATCAGTGGCCGAACCCGCTGCGGGTTGCCGACTGCAGCGGCGGATTCGACTGCAAGTCGTCACAAGCCTCTCGCAGGTCGGTGAGCAGCGAGGAGGCGAGATCCATGGTGAATCCCTCGCGGACCACGATGCGGAGCACTGCGACATCGGTGGCATTCTCCGGCATGGTGTAAGCCGGCACCTGCCAGCCGTGATAACGCAGCCGGTCGGAGACGTCGTACACGGTGTACGGGACGTCCCCGATGATCTCGAAGGCCAGCACCGGGATATCGGTGCCATCGGCGATGATCGAGAATGGTCCGATCTCGACGATACCTGCTGCCAGGGTCATGGCCGTCTGCTGGAGCGCCTTCATGACTCGTGTATATCCGGATCGGCCGAGCCGGATGAAGTTGTAGTACTGGCCCACGATCTGGCTGCCGGACCGCGAGAAGTTCAGGGTGAAGGTCGGCATGTCACCACCGAGGTAGTTCACATGGAAGATGAGCTCCTCGGGAAGATCTTCCTCGCTCTGCCACACCACGAAGCCGACCCCGGGGTACACCAGGCCATATTTGTGCCCGGACACGTTGATCGAGCGCACGTTCGGCAGACGGAAGTCCCACTCCAGCTCGGGCTGAAGAAACGGCGCGACGAAACCGCCTGAGGCGGCGTCCACATGCACCGGCACCTCGAGCCCGTTGGCCTCGTTGTTGGCGACGACGGCGTCGTGGATCTCCTTGATCGGCTCGTACTCTCCCGTGTAGGTGGAGCCGAGGATGGCGATGACACCGATCGTGTTCTCATCGACGCGTGCCACCGCCTCCTCGGCCGTGATCAGGTATCTGCCGTGCTCAACCGGGACATAGCGTGGCTCGACATCCCAGTAGCGACAGAACTTCTCCCACACCACCTGCACGTTGGATCCGAGGACCATGTTCGGTTTCGTGGCATCCTCGCCGGCTGCCTCACGTCGCTGTCGCCACCGCCACTTCATGGCCAGCCCACCGAGCATCACTGCCTCCGAGGAGCCGGTCGTCGACACCCCGATCGCATTTCCGTCGCCCGGGGCGTTGAACATGTCGGCGACGATGTTGACACACCGTGTCTCGATCTCTGCGGTCATCGGGTATTCGTCTTTGTCGATCATGTTCTTGTCAAAGGCCTCGGCCATCAGCCGCCCGGCCTCGGGCTCCATCCAGGTCGTGACGAACGTCGCCAGGTTCAGCCGGGCGTTGCCGTCGAGCATGAGCTCGTCATGGATGAGCCGCTCGGTCACCTCGGCGGCCGCACCGTGCTCCGGGATGCGGTACTTGGGCATCGCACCGACTTCCATCCTGTGGGTGTAGGCGGGCGCAACCACCTCATCTGCGATCTCCTGTGCCGACATCTTCTTCACGACCATGGACGAACCCTTCTCTCGGGTATCGGTAGCGTCCCCCAAGTATGGTCGCTGCGTGGACGCTCCCTCGAACTGGACGCAGATCGACCGACGCCGCGTCGGGCCGTTCACGACGTCGATGACGCTCCAGCGCCCGGACGGATCGCAGGTCGAGTGGTCGGCATGGCATCATCGCAGGGGCCTGGGCCTGATCGAAGACGGGGACGGGCCGGCCGGGAACGATGTCCAGTGGTGGGCGCCGCGTCGCCGCGGGTGGTGGATCGCCGTCCTCTTCATCATTGGCTCGACCTGCTTCGCCGCTGGCTCCTTCCCGCCAACCGCCTCGCTGCTCGGAGACGCCGCCGGTTGGGTCTTCTTCGTCGGATCGATCTTCTTCACGAGTGCGGCGTATCTGCAGTACTACGAAGCAACCAACGAGGGCGACGAGATAGACGGGAGCGGCCGGAGGAGCCGCTTGCTCGGGGCGCGGACCCAATCCATCGGCTGGTGGGCGGCAGCCATCCAGCTGATCGGCACGCTCTTCTTCAACATCAGCACCTTCAACGCCCTCCGTGACCTGTCGACACGCCAGGAGGAGGCTCTGGTGTGGGCACCCGATGCGTTCGGTTCCATCAGCTTTCTCATCGCCAGCGGGCTGGCATTCGTGGAGATTTGCCACAGGCTGTGGTGCTGGAAGCCCGAGGCAATCGCCTGGCGAATCGCCGCCATCAACATGGCCGGTTCAATTGCCTTCGGGATCTCAGCGATCGGGGCACTGATCATCCCAGCCACCGGAGAGCTCAACAACGCAACGGTCGCCAACTCGTTCACCTTCATCGGCGCCGTCCTGTTCTTCATCGGAGCAGCCCTGCTCATCCCCGCCCTGTCAACGCCACACGAGCATCCAACAGATACCTGACGGCGAGGCATCGTTCAACGGCGGCGAGTCGCCTAGCGCCAGCCGAGCTCAGGTGCCACCTGGGTCAGGATGTTCTCGAGGACGTGGGCGTTGTAGTCCACGCCGAGCTGGTTCGGCACGGTCAGTAGCAGCGTGTCCGCAGCCTGAATCGCCTCGTCGTCGGCCAGCTGTTTCACCAGCACGTCGGGCTCTGCGGCGTACGAGCGACCGAAGATCGCCCTGGTCTGCTCGTCGATCATGCCGATCTGGTCGCTGGAATTGCGGTCGCCGCCGAAGTACGCCACGTCCTGGTCGGTGGTCAGTGCGAAGATACTGCGGCTCACCGAAACTCTCGGCTCTCGGCTGTGGCCGGCCTCTTTCCACGCCTCGATGTAGGCCTCGATCTGCTTACGCTGCTGGACGTGCAGGGGCTCTCCCGTCTCATCGAACTTGAGCGTCGAAGTCTGCAGGTTCATGCCGAGCGTGGCGGCCCACACGCTGGTCGTGTTCGAGCCCGACCCCCACCAGATGCGGTCCCGCAGGCCCTCGGAGTACGGCTCGATGCGCAACAGGCCGGGCGGGTTGCCAAACATCGGCCGCGGGCTTGGTTCGGCGAAGCCTCTCCCTTCGAGCATCTCGAGCAGCACCTCGGTTCCCTTCCGAGCCATGTCGGCGTCGGAGTCGCCATCGGCCGGTTCGTAGCCGAAGTAGCGCCAGCCGTCCACCACCTGCTCCGGTGAGCCGCGGCTGACGCCGAGCTGCAGGCGCCCCCCGGCGATCAGATCGGCCGCACCGGCGTCTTCGGCGAAGTACATCGGGTTCTCGTAACGCATATCTATGACGGCGGTACCGATCTCGATTCGCGACGTTCTCGCCCCCACCGCAGCCAACAGCGGAAACGGTGAGCCGAGCTGACGAGCGAAGTGGTGGACGCGGAAGTAGGCGCCGTCGGCACCCAACTCCTCGGCCGCGACGGCGAGTTCGATGGACTGCAGCAGAGCGTCCGAGCCCGACCGCGTCTGCGAGCCTGGGCTGGGTGCCCAATGCCCGAAGGAGAGAAATCCAATGCTCTTCATCAGTGTGCCCAACGTAGCCGCACGTTCTTGATTCCGTGAACCGACTCTACGAGGACCCTCCCAGATGCCACCAACAGACCTGAACCTCCCCGGGTTTCATCCAGGCTCGGTGGTGTGAGTTTCGACTTGGTGGTGTGAGTTTCGACTTGGTGGTTTGACTCGCTTTGCTGGTAGTACTGCTCCTCAGTTCTTCTGTCATAGCTCCATCCTCGCAACGTCTGGAGCCTGCGCATTACCTCGGAAGCTTTAGCTTCGATACGGGCGAGTGCAGGGAGCGGCGCGGCGCAGCGGGGATTGCTAGGGGCACTGGAAGTCGGTTGTGGGCCATGTCCAAGACAGGATCTTCCCGTCTTGGATGACCGCCGTATGCCCATCGACACAGCTCGAAAACGGTTCGCCATCCTCGAATGCAACCCAGATGTGATCCCACGTCACTGTGTTACCCGTCACATCGGTGATCGAAATCGCGTAGGTGTCGCCATCGTCAAGCGGCCCATGGAGTTCCCGGATCGCAACGAGACCCCGCTCCTCGCCGAAGTCTTCCGGGTGTCCGGTCACTACGGAATCCTCCACGAAGAAAGCCATCACGGCATCGATGTCTCCAACGTTGTAGGCCGCTACATAGCCCCTGAGGGTTTCGGCAGGGCTGGCCGTTGCCGTAGCAACACTGGCCGCTGAATCGTCGGCGCTCTGGTTGATGGCGACCACGCTGCCGACCCCGACGATCAGCACCACGACCGCGGCCGCGGCAGCGACAACCCAGGGCCAGCGGTTCTTCCCCCTCGCAGGGGGCTCGATACTACGAAGTTCAGTCTCTGTCATGGTTCCACTCCATTGCTCGTTGTCTCCGAGGCGAGCACGGGTCCGCACGTCCTGAGCGAACAGGTTCGGATCTGAGACCGGATTGGCCTCGGCGAGTAGCCCGAGGACTTGATCTTCGCGGGTCACGGCTTACCTCCTTCCTGAGCAACTGCGGGTGGGGGCAACACGCCGCCCGAGCGTTTGAATTCTCGGAGCAGAGCCCTCTTGGCACGGTGGAAACGTTGGCGCACCGCAGCAACAGTCAAGCCGAGCGCAACTGCCACCTGCTCATGGCTCAGCTCCTCCCACACTGAGAGCAGCAACACTTCCTGATCGATACGACGCAACTGTGACACCGCGCTGAGCACTTGCTCGTACTCCTCGCGTTGCACTACCTGCGCCTCGGGCCCTACGACCGCCGCAGCGGGCGACGAGGCGAGCTTCTCGGTCAGGCGCCGGCGCCGGCCGCCGCTTCGCCGATGGTGCGAAACGACGCGATACGCGACGGCGTACAGCCACGGGAGCGACTCCTCGCCCCCAGGGACGGCGTCGAGGCGTTGCCACGCCACCGCAAACACGTCCGCTGCGACATCTGATGCTTCCTCCCGGCCCACCCGACGCGCGCAGTACGCCAGCACGTTTGGATACCAGCCGTCATACAGCGCCCGGAAGGTTTCCGAGGTCTCGACTGGCCGGATGCTGTGCGCTGGATCTCCCATATCTTGTATATGCCCGGACATCGCTCGATATGACACACTGATTGGCGACCACACACAACTCTGTCACGCGCAGGGTCATCCGGGCATAACCCTCTTGAGTAACTGCCGAGAACGTCGGGGCACATCTGGGCTCCGACGTTTCTCGTGAACCAGTGCCACCGGAACACCGAGACCGATAAGCGCAGTCTGGCGAATCGACGCCCAGAGCCTCAGACTGAACCGGCGTCGGCCGTCGGGACGGATTGCAGTCGCCGGGCGATTGTGCTGGCTAGCGAGGATCCGAGGGCGTGGACCTGGCGAAGCCAAGCTCCCTTGGATTCGCAGCGCCTCGTCACGGTCAGCGGTCTGAGCATCGTCGGCGACATCCTCTATGTATACGGCGGGTAAGCCTGGGAGGCCAAGCTGTGGCGGAATCCGCTCAGCATGTGGAACGATGCGCTCTACTGATCCCCAGCTGGCCTCGACCACACATCACTAGATCTGAGCGATCACGATCAGATCCCTCGCTGCGCAATATCGGCACGCGCCTCTGTCCTCGTTTCAAACTGCCTATTCACGACAAGCGACACGGAACGATACCGAACGATCACAAAACCACCGAGCATCAAGCCAAGCGGAATCTCTTGTGCTGCAGCGGTTTCCCCCACTCTCAAGGGGAGTTGTTCGGAGGCGACGCCGGGAATCGAACCCGGGT
>CAXMOL010000176.1:0-2305 GCA_964194935.1 uncultured Kiloniellaceae bacterium | reverse complement strand
TGGAAGTACCACTGGCTCTGCTGGCGTTCGGTCGGAGTTCCCAGCGCCTCCACCCGGCAGATCCTGGGGTTGAGCCGTTCGGTGATCCGCTTGATGGCGCCGCCCTTGCCGGCGGCGTCCCTTCCTTCGAAAATCGCCACGACCTTTAATCCCTCGTCGCGGATCCAGGCTTGGAGCTGGGCGAGTTCGATCTGGAGTTCGGTGAGTTGCTCCTCGTACCAAAGGCGACGGACCTTGCCGTTGGCCTTGAGGTGGGGATCCGCGCTGCGGACTCCCTGCGCATGGTCCGCAAGATCGACGGACTCGTTGTTCGGAGTTGTGTTGGCGTCGGTCATCGTTGTGAGGCTACCCCTTCGGCCACAACGGTTCCCGCGGAGACCACCTGAGACGGGTGTCGCGAAAGCGCCCACCCGAGGGTGAGCGATTCGTGTCTTACTGCCGGAAGAAAGGTCCGCCGGAGGAGGAGCCGAAGCACGCCGTGATTCAGCGCTTCAGAGTGCAGTGACGTTCGAGCGCGGTTCTGATTCGTATCGGTGACCCTCACTCTGGGCCTCTTCGTGGGGATTCCACGAGTTCCCGACCACGGTGAGGGGGCTCCCTGAGTTGAGTAGGTCCCCAACGAATCGTTGCCCTGCCGTTGCGTTGTCGTCATCTGCCTCTGATTGTTCGGCTCCTCCCACCAGCGGTACCGGCTCCACGGTGGCGCGGGTGGGGCTGATCCGTTAGGGCCGAAAGACCGGAACGGATCAAAGCGGAGGTTCAGTGAAGTGCCTCCCGACCGGCAGCGACACTCGCCTAGCCTCGCTCGGCATGTGGTCAATCATCGTGCTCGGATCTGCCCAGGACGGCGGTCTTCCCCAGTTCGGGGCGAGAACGCCCCTGGATCAGGCGGCACGGGCGGGATCGATACCGCGCCGGTATTCGTCGTGCGTCGCTGTGGTCGCAGACGACGGTCGCACCCTGCTGTTGGATATGGGGCCCGATGTAAAGGCTCACGAGGAGGTGTTGCTGGGTCATCCTGCGATGGAGCAACGTGCCGGGCGGGGTCCGATCGACGGAGTCGTCATTACCCATGCGCATGTGGGGCACTACGGCGGGCTCATTCATCTGGGTAGGGAGGTCGATGCGGCCGACGCCGTGCCGTGCTGGGTGACGTCGGCGATGGGGAGATTCCTTCGTGCTGAAGCTCCTTGGCGCCTGGCAATCGAACAAGGCCATATCGGGATCCACGAATTCGAGCCGCCTGCTTCGTTCTCGCCTTGGGATGACTTGGAGATTTCGTTGATCCCGGTGCCTCACCGCCACGAGGCCAGCGATACGGTGGCGATTTCGGTGAACGGCTCCGCGTTGTACCTTCCCGATATCGATTCATGGGATGACTGGCCTGATGCCAGCGAAGTGATAGCCGACCATTCGACGGCGCTGCTGGATGCGACGTTCTGGTCTGCCGAGGAGCTCCCGCACCGCGACATCAGCGAGATCAAACATCCGCTGGTCCCGGACACGCTTCGACGGTTCAAACATCTGACCGGCGATACCCGGTTGATACTGACCCATCTGAATCACTCGAATCCGGTCTGCGACCCGGCGGCCGTTGAGCACCGTGCCGTGATTGATGCCGGGTTCGAGGTCGCTGTCGAGGGGCTCACGATTCCACTCTGAACCGCGGCTTGGATCCCAACCCGACGTGTACGATTCCGGTCCGAGATTCACTTGGAGGACCAGTGGCCGACACCATCCCCGCCAGATTGTTCGATCAGGCTGAGCGCAGGCCCGGGAGCCCGGCGTATTACGAGAAGGTCGCAGGGGAGTACGCCGCGGTTTCATGGGGCGAATACGCCGATCAGGTGCGCCGTGCCGGCAAGAGCCTGGTGGCGCTTGGGTTCGCTCCCGGCCAGCACGTAGCGATCCTTGGCTTCAACCGGCCGGAATGGGTCATCCTCGACGTGGCGTGCATGGCGGTAGGTGGTGCCCCTGCTGGCATCTATGCCACCAACTCTCCCGAAGAGGTGCAGTACATCACGCACCATGCCGAGGCGCAGATTGTGCTGGTCGAAGACAAGACACAGCTTGAGAAGGTGATGTCGGTCCGAGGCGATCTGCCACACCTGGAGTACGTGGTCACGATGCGCGGTGCCGCCGAGGTCGACGATCCAATGGTGCTGACCTGGGACGAATTCATGAGCCGCGGCGAAGCGTTGGATGACCTGGTCTTCGTCGAACGCCTGGAGGCGCTCGAACCCGACGGCCTGGCAACTCTGATCTACACATCGGGAACGACGGGTCCGCCCAAGGGCGTCATGCT
>CAXMOL010000175.1:0-4904 GCA_964194935.1 uncultured Kiloniellaceae bacterium | reverse complement strand
GGGAACCACCACCAGGGAGGCTTACGACCTCCTCGCTGAGGGATTCGGCCCGGGATTCAACGGGCCCCTACTCATCACGGGTGAAGGTGCCGCCGAGGACCTGCCGAACGTGATCGGACTGGTTCAGGCGTTGCGTTCGACCCCCGGTGTCGCATCAGTATCCGATCCCTTCCCCAATGACTTCACAAACCCCGAAGCGGTGATCATCCAGGTCATCCCGGATTCGGCGCCACAGGACGAGGCGACCTACCAACTGGTCGAACGGCTCCGCGAGGATGTGATTCCGCCGGTGATCGAAGGTACAGGTCTCGATGTGAACGTGACCGGCAATGTGGCGGTCGCCATCGACTTCACCGATTACCTGGCTGGTCGCACGCCTTACTTCTTCGTAGCGGTGCTGGTGCTGTCGTTCTTGTTGCTCATGATCGTCTTCCGATCCGTAGTGATCCCCGTGAAGGCAGTGGCGATGAACCTTCTTTCGATCAGTGCGGCCTATGGCGTTGTGATTGCCATCTTCCAATGGGGCTGGCTTGGTGGCCTCACCGGACTGGAGCCGGCACCGATCGAACCGTTCGTTCCGATGATGATGTTTGCAGTCGTCTTCGGACTCTCGATGGACTACGAAGTCTTCCTGCTGTCCCGGATACGCGAGGAGTACCTCCACAGCGGAGACCCCACCGGATCGGTAGCTGACGGGTTGGCTGCAACGGCAAGGGTGATCACGGCGGCGGCGGCGATCATGGTCGTGGTCTTCGGTGCGTTCCTGTTCGAGGACGCTCGCGTCATCAAGTTGTTCGGCGTTGGCCTCGGGTTTGCGGTTCTGGTGGATGCATCGATTGTCCGCATGCTCCTGGTCCCGGCAACCATGGAACTGCTGGGAAAACGCAACTGGTGGATGCCCGCTTGGCTCGACCGGATCCTGCCCACGATCAGCTTCGAGGGCGACGCCGACTGATCGAAACTAGATACGGCAGACGGGGCCGATTCGACCTACTCCAGTTGGCTCACCAGCCGGCTGCGCCAACGTTCGGCCGCTCGCACCTGGTTATAGGTGAAGAGATGGAACCCAGCGATCCCGGTCCGGGTATCGGCCGCCAACCCCGCGAGCCTCATAACCAGCTCTGATGCCGACCGACCGCCGGGCCGCAACAGGCGGGTCACGAACCGAGGGTGCTCGAACATGAATTGGAGCGAGCGCCCGGCGCCGACCCGTAGCCCCAGCGACATCAGCCCCGTGATATCGGCCACGCCTGTGATGCCCAGCCAAATAGGGAGATCGATGCCACGCCGGCGCTGGCGCTCTATCCACCGACCGGTCTGCGCCGCATCCATGCAGATCTGAGTCGTAATCCAGCCGGAGTGCGGGGCCTTCTCGAACAGGGAGCGCTCGATTGGTTCATCGGGGATTTCCTGGTGGCCTTCGGGATATCCCGCGATGCCCAGCTCTCGCAAAGAGGTGCCCGACTCTTCGATGGCGACCAGCAGCGCCATCGCGTCGAGAAACTCACCGGGCTGATCTGCCACTCCGCCGATTACGAGGGCTCGGTCGATTCCAGCGTCTGTCAGTCGTTGCAGGTATGCAGCGAGTTCCGATCGATCTCGGGTGAGCTGGGCCGACAGGTGGGGAAGGACGCCGAAGCCGCGGCGACTCAATTCGACACAGAGATCGATAGTCGGTGCCATGCCGAGTTCGGGATCAGCCGTTACCGCCACCTCGGCTCCGATCGGCAAGGCCGCGGCTTGCTCGAGAGCACCACCAATGGGAAGCAACTCGTAGCGCACGTTTGTAAGGAGTCGACGCAGCGTGGACTTCGTTGAGTCCGGCAAATCTGCGAGATGGCGCGATTGCCTCAGCACAGGCTCAGCCTTGGGCCGGGTACAGCAGGGGGTGACGACGGACCATCCACGCCTGATCGTCGGTCATCGTCGCACCGTCGCCATCGTGGAACATGAAGTTGTCGGCGTCGAAACCGTCACACTCGTACAGGTCAACAAACCCATCGCCATCGCTATCCCGTTCCTCGTAGCGACACTCCGGCGTATCTTCGAAGAGGTCGAAGTACTGACCGTCGCTTTCGCTCGTGTGATACAGCCCGAGATGGTGACCGGCCTCGTGCCACACAACCACGGCACGATCGAAGAGGTCCCGGCTCGGATCATCGGGGTCGGGAGACGCCATTCCGGCCACACAGGACAGATCGGACCCGGCCAGCATCGCAGTACCCGGAAGGCCGGCAGAGCTACCTTCGATGATCGTGTCAGGCTCATCACCGTCGAGTCGGTCGACAATCGCAAAGTTGAGCGCCCGCACATCGCCGACCGACGTGGACATCGCTCGACACAGGCCTCTCAGATCTGCATCCGTTCCACCTTCGAAGAATTGGAGGACGGAGTAGTCGTCGATGATTTTGGCCGGCGGATCGATAAAGGTCATAGTTCCGATGGCGATCCCGTGCGCCCCGAGGACCGTCTCCCCGGCGGACCGAAATCGTTCTTCCAGGGCTTGTCTGTCGTACACCTCGTTCGTCGCCATCCAGAAGATCACGTCCAAAGCTTGCGGTCCAACCGCAGTACCCGATCGCACCAGGGCACCGGATGCGTCGATAGCGTCGGTCGCCTCGAAACTGACCTCGTATTCGCCGATTTCCAGGTCGACCTGCTCCTTGATCGGCATATAGATGGCAGCCTCCCCAAAGTTGGAGAACTCCCCGTATTCGATTCCGATCGCATCACCCACATCCACACCCGACGGGGAGATGACGCTGGTGATGAACACCTGAGCGTCCGGGTCTCCGGTCCGTGCAAAAGCGAGGAACGAAACGTCACCCGGTCCGATCTCCACCAGGATCCGCCCATCGCGACCTAACGGGCCACCGTCGAGCCGGCGCACATCGGCCGCTGCGTTGGGAATGGGCGGGGACTCAACAGATGCGGCAATGGTCGTCACCGGTGAGGGCGCAGTCGGATCGAGACCCGACTCGAAGAGGACAACAAGATCGGCATAGAGATCGGCGTCTAGAACAGCGACGAGTTCCACGGCCTTGTCGTAGTCGAGCGTCTCGACAAATTCGACGTCGCCGACGACTCCGACCCGATCGATCAGAGCGAAGTAGTCCTCATCATCGAGAGAGTCGAGCAAGGCAAAGACATCGTCACCCGAGAGTTCAAGCACCACGGTCACCGCGGCATCGAACGGATCCAGTTGGGTCGCCGGAGTCGTTACGTCGACGACGCTGGAGTCAAAGACGATCGCATCGTCATCGCTGCAGGCGCCTAGAACCAGGAACAAGCTGAGCGCCAAGGCGCCGCGACGGAGACTTCGGATCGGCTTCCTTTCGAGACGGCCGCGAGCCTACGACATCGGACCATTCAACCGACCCCGTTCCGGAGGCGGTCCGCCGCAGCCTCATTACTGCCCGCGGCGTTTGATCAGGAAGTAACGCCTTACGCTTACACACGACGACGACTAGCCCCAGAAACTGAGGAGCCATGATCCGATCCATCAGAGCCTTTCTCACAGCAAACCTGTTCCCGGCGATAGCCGCCGCACTAGCTCTTGTAGTGGCGTTGCTGGGCTCTTCCTACCTCATCGGCCTGGATGCGATCTTCACCGTCGCCCTCTTCCTACTAGTGGTCGGCGCCACCATCGGTGCCT
Organism: uncultured Kiloniellaceae bacterium; assembly: GCA_964194935.1. Lineage (GTDB taxonomy): Bacteria > Actinomycetota > Acidimicrobiia > Spongiisociales > UBA11373 > JACZWZ01. The sequence goes on along the minus strand of CAXMOL010000175.1, from coordinate 1,249 downwards.
ATCGCCTCCTGGGAAGAGCACCAATCGTCTGGGCGCAGCCGCTGCAGCGCCGCAGGCTCCTAACCAGCGCGCTGATCGGTGTAGTGGCCGTCGGTCTGGCCATCCAAGCTATTCCCTACGGACGAGACCACACCAACCCGCCTGTCACCGCGGAACCGGCGTGGGATTCACCCGAGACGAGAGCGCTCACCGTCTTGGCGTGTTTCGACTGCCACAGCAACGAGGTCGCATACCCGTGGTATTCAAAAATTGCGCCGGTCTCCTGGGCTGTCCAATCACACATTGACAGCGGACGCTCCAAGGTCAACTACTCCGAATGGGATCGGCCCCAGAAAGAGGCAGACGAATCGGCAGAGACCGTGATCGACGGCGAAATGCCACCCGCCTACTTCACCCGGTTCACCCATGCAGAGGCCAGGCTCACCGACGCCGAACTCCAGCGGCTCATCGACGGGCTGGAAGCAACCTTTGGAGGTGAGGGCGGCGACGAAGAAGACGACGACTAGCCAGGCGGTTCCACACGCGGAAACGGGGCCCCGAGGGGCCCCGTTTGTTCGTCGTCGGGAGGGAGCGACGAATCCTTTCCGTCTAGGCCGAGATGTCGACTGCGTCAGCTGCGGGCTGACCGCCGAATCCGCCTTGCTCGCCGCCACCCGGGCCACGTCGGCCGCGGGAGCCGCCGTCCTCAGGCGGGCCGTTGTTCACCATCTCGGTGATCTTCTCAGTGCATTCCGCCAGCTTCTCGTCGGCTTCGGCCTGGTCGAACTTGCCGTCGGCCACTGCTTCGTCGAGTCTCGCTTCGGCCTGACCGACCAGGAAGTCGATCACTGAGTCGCCGCTGGAGTCGTTGGCCTCTGCGAGGTCAGCAAGCGTGTCGTACTCCTGCATGGCCTCACGGAATTCATCGGTCTCCATACCGAGGAACTCGGCAAGAGCGCCGAGGTTGGGGCGGTGGTGACCGCGCCTCGGACCGCCTTGGAACCCGTCGGCCAGTGCCTCCGCAACAGCCGCAGCCTGATCGGCGGTGATCGTTCCGTCGTCCACCAATGGCTGGAGCTTCTCACCAATCTTCGTCACTGCGTTCTGGGCCGCCTCGTCCGTCGTCTCATCCGTCTGTGCCAGGGCAATGCCCGACATGGCGAGAGATGCGACGACCAGGACGGTGATCCCGATCTTGAGCGTCTGTTTCATCATGACCTCCTTGTGTCCGGTGATTCCCGTTCGCTCTAAAGACAGGTTCGAAGACCCA
>CAXMOL010000174.1:0-3426 GCA_964194935.1 uncultured Kiloniellaceae bacterium | reverse complement strand
GTAAAGCACGCCGATCGCCTCGGTGAGATCCATATAGATGTCGATCTCGCCCTTCGACTCGAACATCGGTTCCATCGGTGGGATCCGCAGCGTCTCGGCGTCGGTGTAACCGTCACTGGCACTGATCGGACCCTCGTACTTCTCGATCGTCGCCGCCGGCAGCACCACATCGGCGTAGTAATCCGCCGTCTCCGAAAGCCAAGGACTGATGACGGCCACGAACTTGAACTTGTCGTAGCCCGCCATGATCGCCTTGCGGTCGGGGAAGGCACCCAGCGGGTTGACCATGTGCAAGATGGCGACCTCGGGGATCTCCTCCACCCCGTACTTGTCGGGATCGGCCATCACCTTGGCCACAACCCCGGGGTGGCCGGTGTTGATCGGGAAGTACTTGCTGTTCTTCAACGTGAAGTCGTATGGCGGATCGTTGACCTGGAGGTTCCCGAACGGCTCGTAGTTCTTGTAGATCTTCCAGGTGAAGTCAGTCATCAGTCCACCGACTGCACCGACGGCCCCTACGAGCATCGTCACCATGGTCATGGCACGAATCGCCTGGAACCCCAACTCCTGCTGGGCCATGTGATAGGCCATGATCGCAACCGGCCGATACGGGATCTCCACCCCGTCGACCACCGTCGTGGAGCCGATCATCGCGTTGTCGCCAAAGTCGCGGGCGATGGTGCGGATGCCGTCCGCGTCCAGCCCGGTGATCTCGGCTGCCCACTCCGGCGTCGAATCCGCCACGTGAGCCTTAAACAGATCAAACGCTGTCGTGTAGCCGGCGCCCTCGTGCTCGAAGGTCCCCTCCAACGCCGGGTCGGTGATCGTTCCAGCGGCCACCGGGGCTCCGGCTCCCGGATCCCACACCGCCTCAATCTCGACCTCATTCCCCTCGTCGTCTACGCCATTGGGGAGGCGGAGGAACGTCCCGTCGTCACCGACCAGATACGGGGCGTTGGTGTACTTGCTGAGATAGGGAACGTCGAGGTAGCCCATCTCTATCAACTGCTGACACATAGCCAGAGCTAAAGCAAGATCAGTCCCGGGCTTGATCGGCATCCACTTGTCGGCGAATGGACCGGCCGAGCGCAATCGCGGATCGATGTGTACGACCTTCATCCCCCGCTCGCGCGCCGCCACTAACTGCTGCGGCCAGGTCAGCCAGCAGAATTTGTTTCCACCCGCGTTCGTGATGTTCCATCCCCACGCCAACAGGTAGTTGGTGGACCGCATATCGGGGTGCTGCACCCCGTGCACGCCGGTCGTGTATTCCATTGCACGGTATCCGGTATCGCTGCAATAGGCCCCGTGACCCAGCTTGGAGGATCCGATCGACTTTACGAACGCGTCGTCGTAGAACTTCTTGGCCTTGCTGCGACCCTTCTGCCATAGCACCATCTTCGGGTTGCGAGCCCTCACCTCGTTTACCTTCTCGGCAGTGAGGTTGAGCGCCTCGTCCCACGAGGCTTCGCGCCATTCTCCTGTCGTGCCCTTGCCGTTGGTGCGAATCAACGGCGTCTTGACACGGTTGGGGTCATAGATCGCACCGATCTGGGCCGAACCCTTGGGGCAAAGCGTCCCGTTGTTGCGGGGGTTATCAGGATGACCCGCAAAGCTGACGACGCGGCCGTCGATACGGCGAGCCATCATCCCGCAGTCCTGCTTGCCGACCCAACACGTCGTGGGAACGAAATCCTCCACCAGCGGGAGTTGGGTCAGACTTCCGGTTTCGGCTGATCGTGCAACCACCGATTCGAGGTCCCCGAAGAGGAACTTGCGACCGGCCACCGCAGCACCTGCCGCCGCCGAACCCTGGACAAAACGACGCCTCGTAACCTTCACGTGCACGACCTCCTGGTGCTGGGACTCGACCGGGGTTTCAGAAGAATCAGGGGTGCTGCGCTCCGAGCAGGCGCCGCACCCGCGACGCAAGAAACCACCGACGGGTCGCGGTCAGTGCCCCAAAGTGCAGTCCCCGAGCACAAATCCGATATCGACGATGGGCGGTTCCTCATGCTTGTGAGAACAATCACAAGCATGAGGGGCGACCGGGCAGAGCCAAAGGTCCCAATCCGGGCGCGACCAAACCAGGGCGACGGATCCGTTCCAGGTCCGACCCAAGCCGCCGAACCCCCCTACTCGGTCTTGCTACGGCTCAGCTCTTGTCCGGAAACATCTCGTACACCAGTGCCGAACCAAAGGCCATCATCACGCCGAGCACGAACACGAGCGGTGCAAACTGCATCCGCGGCTCGCTGTTGGCAACGCTCTCGGCGCCCCAGGGCGCGGTGAGGCCGAAGTAGGAAATCGCCATGAGGGCAATGCCTACGACGATCATCCCGATAGTCAATCCCTTACGCATGCGAGGCCTCCTCTTCGTGGTTCAGCTCGACGATCGGCAGCACCTTCATAAACACGCCTATGACGAGTGCTCCAAACGCAACCAGACTCGCCACAACTGCCCATTCGATCCAGGACGGGGAGTACGCACCGTCGGTGTAGGGCAGCAGCTGACCGTGGGTCTGTGACGGGACTGCGATCAAATACCGCTTACCGATTGCGCCAATATTCACCGCGATCCCGGAGACCACCAGCCACGAGATCGTCCAGCTGGACTTCAACGACTGGTACAGAAGCCCCAGCAGAGGAAGCACCAACAGGGCCACCGAGGACCAGAAGATCCATGAGTACTCGCCCCACAGCATCTCCCTCGTGACCTGCAGCTCCCGTTCGCTACCTGCGTAAGTCGCGGTCAGCAATTCGGTGACCATGAAGTACACATACACGAAGAGCAGGAGCATCATGAACCGGCCGAGCCAACCGAATACATAAGTGTCGAGACCCACATCTCGCGGCATCGACTTGCGGACAATGGCCGCCAGGACGATGAGGACACCGGTTCCGGACACGCCTGCCAGAACCACAAATGCCGGCGCCTGCAAGGCGCTGTACCAACCAGGTCGTCCCACCTGGAGGCCGAACACGAACCCCAGGGTCGAGTGAGCCACCACCAACATCGGCAGGATCGAGACGGCCAGCCAGAACGTTGCCTTTGAGTGCCGCTCGCGTTCCGCCGGCGTATCCGTATACCCGGCGGCTACCAAGCGGTGCAGCCACCCCAGCTTGCTGGGCTGTTGCGCCAGCAGCGCAGCGTCACGTCGACTCGTCAGCCACAGATATACGAGACTGGCAAACAGATAGCCAGCGACGACCATCGTGAACGTCCCGAAGAACGGCGACTGCGGCCGCGCATACCGGAACAGGTTGATCATCCCCCGGAATGGCTGTCCGAGATCGGCCACGATCGCGATCGCTCCGAGGATGAGACTGACCACCGTCAGGACTTCAGCCATCCGAGCCAGCGGACGCAGTCTCTCCAAGTTGAACAGCCGGATAACCGCCGCAATCGTGATTCCGGCGAAGCTG
>CAXMOL010000173.1:0-19139 GCA_964194935.1 uncultured Kiloniellaceae bacterium | reverse complement strand
TCGTAGCAGCCGGTCGATTCAGACTCGGTCTGCCTTCTTCTCGTCGTAGAAGTCCAGACGGTGCAGCGGCATCACCAGCGACGTGAGCACGTTCATGGAGTGGGCATTGATTCGCTTCAGGTATCGATACAGCAGGGCCCGCGCCACCGCGTCTGGAGCTTCTGGAGTCCCTCCGGCAAGCAGCTCCCTGACGCCGGCGTCGTACTCGTCTTGAACCCCATCTGATTCCTGGATCATCCGGTGGGCTGCTTAGACATCCCGCTCCCGAAATACCCGGGCTGTCTCCCCAATCATGTCGGAGGTGCGATCGCGGTACTTGATGAGGTTGGCGACATCTGCGGCAGCGGAGAGATCGATACCGGCGTTGGCGATGTCCCAAATGTTCTTGGCGTAGTCACCGATCCGTTCGGCATCCTTCACGATCGACATAGATGAGAGTGCCATGGGGAGATCGGCCGCCGCTCCGTGCACCGAGGCGTGCACGACGAGCTCCTTGCGAACCCGGCGCTGTGCCTTGTTTATGCCGACGTCGGTCTTGGAGATCTGCTTGCCAACGGTCGATGGCTCCGTCCCTCCGATCAGGGCATTGATCGCCAGGTCGAAGGTGTGGCGACAGTCGAGCAACATCTGGATGATCAGACCTTCGATCTCCTCGAGCTGGGTGTCAGCACCGCCCTTAAAGAACTCCAAGACCATGTTGTTCAGCCTCCTCTCATCGCAGGGCCAGCACCCCGATCAGGGGAACCAGTATGAAGAGTCCCACGACATATACCAATACCAACGACTTTCTAACCTCTGCGGCCACGGCCAGACGTTCGGCCAGGCGCACCGGCACGTCCCGCAGACGTGGAATCGGGTACCAAATCAGAATACCCAGCAAGTTGAACATCGTGTGAGCGAGAGCAATGGCCAGCCCGGCGTTACCGTCGGTTGCCAGTGAGGCCAATAGAGCGGTGACTGTCGTGCCGACATTGGCCCCAAGCGTCACTGGGAACGCATTGCGCAATGTCAATACTCCGGCGGCTATCAGTGGCACCAGCACCGACGTTGTGATGCTCGACGACTGGACCGCGACTGTTATAACCATTCCCAGCGCCATTGCAGGCATGCCGGCACCCCGCCCGAGCGCGGCATTCAGGGAACGCTCGATTCGAGACACAACCAACTTCCGCATGTTGCGAGTGATAAAGGCGAGAGCGACAAAGATCATCGCCAGCCCCACCACCAGAACAGCGGAACCAATAACCGTCTCGTCGGCGGTAAACCCCTCGATCAGGTTCTTGATCCAGGTGATTGGCGCCTTTACCACAGCCTTTATCGGGCTATCCGGCTTCGTGAAGTCGATCGTCGCGTTGTCCCGCAGCACCCTCGACAGGCTGATCGCCCACTTACTCAAGAACCCTGTGGCGACTTCGAGTGGTAACAAGACCATGACCGAGAGCACGTTGAAGAAGTCGTGCATCGTGGCGCCGGCAAACGCAAGGCGAAACTCGTTTGATCTGCGCAGGTACCCCATCGAAGCCAACGAGTTGGTAACCGTGGTACCGATATTTGCGCCCATGACCATCGGCACCGCCGATTCCACAGACAGCGTGCCGGCCCCCACCAGACCCACGATGGTCGCTGTCGTCACCGACGAAGACTGCACCAAGACAGTCGCCAGAATCCCGACGAAGAGCGCTGCCAACGGATTGGAGACCCCCTCGAAAAGCGTGTCTGTAAACCCGCTCCCCAGCTCCTTGATACCGGTTTCCAGACCCTTTACCCCAACCAGAAAGAGGTAAAGCAGAGCAACGACCAACACGACCCTGCCCCAACTGGGGAGGATGAAACGGTGGGACTGGGAATCTGCTTGAGGCTCCACTGTCGGGCGGCATCCTATCGGTCCCGGCGCGAGAGCACGTCGCTCGTACACTCCCCGACATGGTCGACCTATTTCGCCCAGCGATCGGGCCTCTCGCTCGCCAGAACGCTCCGTTCACGATCGCAACAGTGGTTGCTGTTGCAGCGCTTACTTGGTTTGCGCTCACCCAGGACGTGTTTGGCGAGGCGTCGGCGACGCCACCCACAACGACTCCCACCGGGGTAGCGACACTCGCACCCGATCCAACCGTCACCATCGCAGAGGCCGAAACGACATCACCCGCCACGGCGCCACAATCCGCCGCGTCCCCGCTTCAGGCGCTCGGCACCGAGGTGCTGCTCGATGACCTGGCGCAGCCGGTCTTCGCCACCACCGCACCTGGCGACGACCGCATCTACATCGTCGAGCGGGGCGGCAAGATCCTGATCTATGACCCGACAACCGGAGCCCTGAATCCCGACCCGTTCCTCGATGTGACCCACAAGAGCAAGGCCAACATCGGCATCGAGGTAGGGCTACTCGGGCTTGCTTTTCACCCCGACTACGTCGAGAACGGCCGGTTGTTCATCTACTACACAGATACCAACAGCGACACCGCCGTAGCCGAGTACGCCCGCCAAGACACCGACCATGTCGACCCGACCTCGGGGGAGATCTTCATCGAGGTCGCACGCGAGGGCATCCGCCACAACGCTGGCATGCTTGTCTTCGGACCCGATGGGTATCTGTATATCGCTATCGGCGACGGTGGCCTGTTCGAGGAGTTCGGACAGAATCCGGACGTCTTTCTCGGCACAATCCTCAGGTTGGATATGGACACCGGGGATCCGTACTCCGCCCCGGACGACAACCCCTTCTTCTCCGGAGGCGGGGCTCCCGAAGTCTGGGCCTATGGATTGCGCAACCCGTGGCGATTCAGCATCGATCGCGCCTCCAACACGATGTTTATCGGCGATGTCGGCCAAGCCGACGCCGAGGAAGTCAACGCAGTAGCCCTCGAGCCGGTCGGATACAACTTTGGGTGGCCGGTCATGGAGGGAAACAACTGCTGGCTCCCTCGCGATGGATGCGACCAAACGGGCATACAACTCCCCACCACCGTCTACTCCCACGCCGATGGGTGCTCGGTCACCGGGGGCTACGTCTACCGGGGCTCACAGATTCCCGAGTACTACGGCCACTACTTCTACGCCGACTGGTGTCTCGGCTGGGTGCGAAGTTTCGAGTACGCCAGCGGTGCAGTGCTCAATCCGAACGACTGGTCAGTGGACCTGGCGAACCCGGGACAGATCACCAGCTTTGGCCTAGATGGCGACGGCGAAATGCTCTACACCACGTTCGAGGGGACGCTCGGGCGCATCATTGCCGTGCGCTGAGCACTCGTACACTCCGGTTTCCATGGCGGCCATGACCAACGCACCGACCAACGCACCCGATTTTCTCTGGGGAGTGGCAACTTCGGCCTATCAGATCGAAGGCGGCCGTACCGCTTCAAAGGGCGAGTCGATCTGGGATCGATTCGCCCACACCCCCGGTCGCATCAGTGATGGCGAAACCGGCGACGTTGCATGCGATCACTTTCACCGATGGGAAGAGGACGTCGCTCTCATGGCCGACCTCGGGGTCACCGGATATCGGTTCTCGATCGCGTGGACCCGCATCTTCCCCGAGGGGTCGGGGCGAATCGAACCGGAGGGCCTCGAGTTCTACGACAGACTCATCACTGCGCTCATCGACAACGGCATCGCACCACTCCCAACGCTCTACCACTGGGACCTTCCGCAGGCTTTGGAGGATCGCGGCGGGTGGCGCAGTCGCGAGACTATCGACCACTTCACCGAGTACGCCACAACGGTCGTCGGGGCATTCGGCGACCGCGTCAAGACATGGATCACCCAAAACGAACCATGGGTGGCCGCGTTCGTCGGACACCTCGAAGGCGTTCATGCCCCCGGCCTCGCCGACTGGCCGGCAGCGCTCACCGCCGGTCATCACATCCTGGTCAGTCACGGCCGTGCGACGCGCGCCATGCGAGAAGAAGCGCCCGGGATCGAGATCGGGATCGCGCTCGACTGTCGGCCATCTCAACCTGCCTCTAATTCGATCGAGGATCGGGCCGCCCAACTCCACTTCGATGGATTTCGTAATCGGTGGTTCTTCGATCCAGTGTTCGGGCGCGGCTACCCGACCGACATCCTGGATACCTACCGCGAACGTGGCCGATTCGAGGGCGAACTTCCGCACTGGGTGCACGGAGGGGACATGGAGGAGATCGCGGCGGACATCGATTTCCTCGGTCTCAATTACTACACCAGCATCTCAGTAGCCGCCGGAGCCGATGAGACAGAAAACAGCGGAGTACCACCCGGACCCGAGCCACCCGACGGATTCACCGAGATGGGGTGGGAGGTGACCCCAGGCGCCCTCACCGCGTTCCTGGAACGCATCCACGACGAGTACAAGCCGCAAAGCATCCTCGTGACCGAGAACGGTGCCTCATTCTCCGAAGGTCCGGATACCTCGGGAAAGGTCCACGATCACCGCCGCATCAGCTACCTCGACAGCCACATCGGAGCGATCGGAATAGCTCGCGATATGGGTGTCCCGGTCGATGGGTACTTCGTCTGGAGCCTGCTCGACAATTTCGAATGGTCTTTGGGGTACAGCCAGAGATTCGGACTGGTGTGGGTCGATCACCGCAAGGGACACCGAGTCCCGAAGGGATCATTCGAGTGGTACCGCAATCGAATCCAGGCCGGTATCTAGGCCCCTTGGGATAACCTCGCTCAATGACCGATGCCGTAAGTTCGATCGACCGCGACAACGGCGCTCCAATCCGAATCGTGACCACCGCCGGCAAGCCGAGCATCACACCCGCCAGCCGTCTCTGCCTAACCACGATCGACCGCCATCCGCACTTGCTCCGAGGGAGTGGCATCGACTGGGGCAGTGGGAGCGGTCTGCTCGCCGTCGCCGCCGCCTCGCAACCGGGAGTTGACTTCGTGCTCGGACTCGAAATCAACGAGGCCGAGGTGAAAACATCCCGGACCAATGCAGAACTGAATGGTGTGGCGGACCGCACCGGGTTCCTCGTTTCCGATTCGTACGATCCTCTTCTTGGGCAGGAAACATCGATCCTTCAGGGCCTGCGCGGATCGACAAGCTTCCTGATCGCCAATCCGCCGACCAGCGCCGGCGATGACGGTTTGGATTGGCGGCGTCGGGTTCTCGCCGGGGCGCTTCAGTTTCTTGTACCCCAAGCCGACGTGCTGCTCCAGGTGTCTCGTCAGTACGGGGAACGACGCACGAAGCGCCTCGCCGACGATGTCGGAGGTTATGAGTACAGAGGTGTTCTCGAAGCGACCGACTGGGTCGCCTTCGATCAAGCTCGACCCGACCTGAGGGAAGCACTCGATTGGTACGCCGCCGAAGAAGCAAGGTCCGGCGAGCCGTACTCGTTCCTCCATCCCAGCGAGGACCACGAAGTAGACGCCACCGAAGCCCGGCGGCTCCGCGAGACGACCGGAGCCAGCCCCCGATCCCAGTGGCGCATGCACCGGTTTGCACGTCTCATTTGATATGTGAGTAAACACTCACCTATTATTGGAGTCGTGAACGAGGTATTCCGCGCCATAAACGATCCGAGCCGACGACGTCTGCTCGACGCTCTGTTTGACAATGACGGTCAGACACTTGGAGAACTCTGTGGCCATCTTCCCGCCATGACCCGGTACGGGGTCATGAACCACCTCAAGGTGCTCGAGGCGGCAGGCCTCGTCACATCACGCAAGGTGGGGAGAAGTAAGCACCACTACCTGAACCCCGTGCCAATTCGTGAGGTTCACGATCGGTGGATCAGCAAATACGCCGAAGCAACGATCAGAACAATGACTGCAATAAAGAGCGCGGTCGAAGGAGGAGCAATGACAGCACCGACCCACGTGTACACCGCCTACATCGACGGGAGCGTCTCCGACGTGTGGCGTGCCATCACCGATGGCGACCAAACCGTCAAGTACTTCTACGGCACCAGAGTCGAGTCGTCCTGGGAGCCCGGCAGTGCCATCACCTACCTGGGAGAAGATGGCTCGGTTGTGGCCGACGGAGAGATCATCTCGTATGAACACGAATCGCGCCTCGAGATGGCCTTCCATGCCCGCTGGGATCCAGAGCTGGAAGCAGAAGGACCGGTGCGAGAGGCTTGGATCGTCACCGACGCAGACGGCATGACAATGCTCTCCGTCGAGATGCACGACGTCGACCCGGCCAGCAAGACCTACTCGGAGTTCACCGGAGGCTTCCCGTTCATCGTCTCTGGCCTCAAGACACTCGTGGAGACCGGCGCCCCGATGCTAAGTCGAGCGGGGGGTTGAGCGTCAGCTCGGAGTTTGCCCGATTCGGCCGGACAGGGCCGCCAGCAGGCCACCAGTGTCATCTGTGCCGAAGCGCACGACTCGACCGTTGTCGAGAGCGAATTCGACGGCGTCGAGCCCCCACACGTTCCACAGGGACCCCTTACGAACCCATCTGATGCCGAATCCGTGCAACCAATGGTTCCGGACCGCCTGTACTCCGGTGACCCGGGAGAGCTGAACCGTTCGGCGAGGCCAACCCCGCCCGAATGCCGCTCGAGCGGTTCCGGAAGCGACGGTCACGGTGAGTGTGCTGAAGTGAGCGATAAGAGCGATGAACAAGATCGCAGCCAGCGATGACAGGATGACGACGGTCGTATCGGCGTCGGATGCGGTGGCGCTGACGGCGACGATCACCAGGAGCGGAGCGGCGGCGATCAGCCAAAGTGGTGATTTCTGAGTGTGTCTATAGAACACGCGGCCAGCGTACCCCTACCGGCAACGCCCCCTACCCTCCCGCCCGTGCACATCAAACCGGTCATCGTCTTCCTGCTCGTCACAGTGGTAATCGCACCGATCATCGCCATCGCTGGCGTGGCGGCATGGGGCGACTGGACACCGACCGGTCTCATGGTCGCCGGTGCGCTGGTCGTGTGGAGCGGACGGCGTGCCCTGGTTCCAATTCGACAATCGGTACCCGCGTTCGGCGGTCTCCAGATGCGGATGAAGGCGGTTGTGTGGATGGTCGTCGTCGCGGCCGGACTACTGACTGTGGGCAGCGCCGCCTTGCTTGGCTGGAGGCTGGCCGACTGACGGCGCCGACTCATCTCTCGACTGGTAACCCCCACGCCCGCAGGACGCCAAAACCCGTCGACTCCCCGACGGCGAGGCGGGGTCCACCACTGCGACGCAGCAGCAGCGAGCCTGCCGCCGTTACCACCAGGTAATCCGTATGCGGCCCCTCATACCGAACGCGCTCGACCACTCCTTCCATGGGACCGCCCAGCTCGGCCCAGTCGGGCCGGATCAGCAGATCCACCGCTTCGCCCACGACACAGTCGATTGGAGGCACGGTCAGGGACGTGCCCAGGACATCCACCACGACACGGTCGCTCTCGACCTTGACCGCCCGAGCCCGCAACAGCGAGGCGGCACCGGTGAGACGCGCCGTCCACAGGTCCAGCGGTTGGCTGTAGATCTCGGCAGGTCGGCCGATCTGAGTGATCTTTCCGTTGCGCAACACCCCAACCCGATCACCCACAGCCAGGGCCTCGGCCGCATCGTGGGTCGTGTACAGGGCAGATGCCCCCACACGGTTCCGCTGCGCCATCAACTCCTGCTGGAGCGTGATCCGCAGTGCTGCATCGAGATGAGCCGTTGGCTCATCAAAAAGAAACAGTGCAGGTTCTGCGGCGATGGCTCGCGCCAGACCCACCCTCTGCTGTTGGCCGCCCGACAGCTGATCGGGAAGCCGGTCGGCCAGATCGCCGATCCCCAGCTTCGCCAGCAACCGATGCGCAATCGCTGCAGCATCGTCCTCAGAGATGCCGCGACGACGCATCGGGTAGCCAACAGTCTGCACGGCGTTCATGTGCGGCCAGAGGGCGTAATTCTGAAAGACCATCCCAATCGACCTGTGCTCGGGCGCAATCGCCCGGTTTCCGCTCCGCGTGGGCTTGCCGTCGATCTCGATCTCGCCACCGTCCGGCTCAAGCAGTCCGGCGACGGCGTACAAGAGGCTGGTCTTGCCCGAGCCGGAAGGGCCGAGCAGTGCCACGGTCTCGGCGCGAGCGACCTCGAGGTCGAGTGCGTCGAGCACGACCACATCACCAAAGCGAACCGTCAGTCCCCGACATCGAAGCGCCGGTGCGGCATTCATCTGAAGACGCCCGAGCGTCTCGAAAGAGCCACGATCGGTATCGCGGTAGCTCCCACACCGGCTGTGAGAAGCACGGCAAGGGCGGCGGTGACCGTCGGATCGCCCAGTTGACGCAGATTGAGAACGGTGACGGCGAGCGTCGCACTCCCCGGGCCGTACAACAGGCTCGAGATCGTTATCTCGTGCAGCGCAAACATGAACACGATCAGCCAGGCAGCGGCAAGGGCGGGCCGCAGCAGAGGCACGGTGATGGTGCGAACTGCGGTGAGTGCTCCGGCGCCCGATACCCGCGCCGCCCCGGACAATTCTGGCGAGATCGCATCGGCAGATCCGGCGATCGGGCGATGCCCCAGCGCCCAAAACTTGGCGACGTAGGCGACGAGGATGATGAGAACCGTGTCGCGCAGCCAGGGTCCGTAGGCGAGAAGTACCGCCACTGCCACCACCGAGCCCGGCACTGCAAACGCTAGGGCCGCCACCGTCCCCACCCCGGTACGACGACGTCGCTCCAGGGCAACCAGCAGCCCACCGAGTAGCAGCACCACAGACGCTGCCACCACGGCGAGCGTGAGGCTGGTTGCGAAGGCCGAACCAGCACCGGACGCAAACGCCTCCCGGAAATTGTCGAAGGTCCAGTTGGGTGGAAACGGAGCCAGCCCAACCCCTCGGGTGAACGAGGTCATCACCAACGCCACGATGGGTACGGCCGCCGTAACACCGAAGTAGACAGCCACAGCCATCGCAGCCCCTCGCCCGGCGTCCGACGAGTCCAAGCGTGGTCCCGATGGCTCGGTCCTGAGTCGAATCGGGTCTCGGTTCGACATGTCGGCCACACCAACCACCACCAACGTCATGATCCCCAGAAAAGCAGCAAGTACCAGCACACGGTCAAACGCAGCAGGGTCGGCCGAAAGGACCAGATCCTGATAGAGCCGGGTCGTCGCCGTCGGGAACCGTGCCGGGGTGCCGAGCACCACCGGTACACCGAAGGCATTGGCCGACATGATGAACGTGATAGCACCGGATGCGAGAAGCGCCGGTCGCAGCAGGGGCATCGTGATAGTCCAGAAGGCCCTCAGCGAGGTGGCACCACAAACCCGAGCAGCGCGCACCAGGTCACGTTCACCGCGAGATCTGATCGCGGCATTCACAATCAAGTAAGCGATCGGCATTGCATTTACGACGAGCAAGATCACCACTCCCACGGGCCCGATTAGCCAAGGGAGCGATATCCCGATCCCATCGTCGATTAGCCCGCCTGGGCCGTACGCAGCGACCCAACTGAGCGCAGACACGAAAGGCGGCACCAGCAAGGGCGAGGCCATTGCCACCAGTACAAGGAGGCGTCGGCGAGCACTGAACCCTCCGGTAGCGACCGCAACCGCCGTTGCACCGGACAGCGTCAGCACCGTGACCAGTGAGCTCGTCCAGATGGTGTTGACGATTGGAGACCATGCCCCGTCGCCGCCGAGGACTTCAAGAGCTGCACTCGATCCCGCACCAATGACCTCGCGCCCCAGATCGAACAACGGGAACCCGACCGCGGCGCTGGCGACAACCACGACTACGACCCAGCCCCACAATCGGGGCGCGCTCAGTCGTGATACGAGTTGGTCAACCACCGAAGACCTCACGATACGCCCCGAGCAACTCCGCCTGATGATCGAACAGGTCGACCCAATCCACCGTCACCTGAAGCCCTTCAACCTCCCACGGCACCTCCTGGCTGATGGGCTGCCAGCCGGTGGCTGCGATCCGCTCCTGGGCGTCCCTGCTCAGCACGTATTCGACGAAACCCTCGGCTGCGCCGACATCGTTACTGGTGGCCGACACCGCAATCGGGCTGTACAACGAGATCGCTCCATCTTCCGGCCAAACGATCGAGAGCGGTGAACCGTTATCCACCGCATTTTGGGCCGAGAACCGCAAGGTGATTCCGGCCTCAAAGCGTCCCTCGGCGACACCCGTCACGACCTCGCCGGGGGCGTTTAGCTGTACAGCCCCGTTGTCCGAAAGCGCCTGGTAGAAGTCGAGGCCATACCCATCGGTGGCGGCAAAGTAGCCAAGTACCGCAAAGCTGGAGCCGGCAAAGCCAGGATCGGGAAAGGCAATCCGCCCCTCGAAGCGCGGGTCGGTGAGATCGAGCCATGTCGCCGGCGGAGTAATGCCGTCACCGACCACCACCACCATCGTGAGAATCCGGGTTCCCCAGAAGGTTTCGGTGCGGAACTCCTCCGGTAAAGATGCAGCCGATGCGGGCTGCCACGCACGCAGCAGACCATCACCGCTGTATTGCTGCATCGAGAGCGGGTCGGTCAACCACAGCACATCGGCACCGAGACCGCCTGCACGTCGCTCGGCAGCGATCCGGCCCGCAAGCTCGCCGGTTGGAGCCCGGAACACTTCGATCGTGGCGTCCGGGTTGAGCAGGCCAAACCCCTCAACGACAGAATCGACCGTGCCCTGCGTCACCGACGTATAGATGCGCAACGTGTCACCGTCGTCCCCCGAACATGCCGCAGCAACCACGACCCAGAGCACTGCAGCAACGACGAGCTTCGATCTCACCGTCTTCTCCTTGTCGACCGTCGAATGCCGCTTCGGCTCTCATCTGTCATCAGCGTTTTCACCAAAGACTCTCGACACTTCAACCCATGATGAGCGCCGGACCGGGGTGCTCGACCTTCTCGTTGGTGATCTCCAGCTGCAGCCGGGAGTAGTGGCGCAGGTTGGCCAGTTGGCGACCGGTCAACCGACCACACACCCAGTCCCAGTGCAGAGCGACCCAATCGCCGGCAGCGGGCTCGGAGACGAGTGCATACCCCCCGGCAGCACGCTGCGCCGTTTCGAGTCGGGGCGGACCTAGATCGAGCCGTTTGCCGTCCCAGGTGAGTGGACGCGATCTGATCACCACGGTGTCACCGCTGGTCTCGATAACCCGACCCCACCGGATGCGACAGCCCTGCAAGATCTCGAGCGGCTCGCCCCGATCGGATTCGGTCAGCAAACCGACCCAGGGGTAGACACCAAATACGTGAAAGGCGTGGTGGGGGACGATCCCATGCGGAATCGCCTCGGTGAGCCGGGACCAGCGAGTACCAGCCCGACCACGAAAACTGTCATCGAGCCTATCTGCGAACGCGCTGACATCGATCCCCTCCAGCAATGAGTTCCCCAGCCAATAGGCCTCGACTACTCGCTCATCAAACGGGTCAGCGATCCCAGCCGAAGTCGCGATGAGAGTGAGATACGGCCACGGTCCGGTGAAGGATTTGGCAAGCTCCAGTAGATCCTGATCCACGACGCCGCTCGATCCATATTCGAGCAGGGTCCCGTGATCCGGAGGGCCGCAATAGCCACGCAGGTTGGGCGGATATGCGTACCGGGCGAACATCCTCAGCCCGGATGGCGGGTTCAGCATTGTCCCATTCTGACACCGGCTCTCTTGACCGAATCACCGGGTTGATCTAGCCGACGACTCGCTCGTTGAAGGCCACGATGAGCTCATCGATCGGATCGGCCAGGGCCTGGATTCCGGTCCAGTAGTCATGGTCGTACCACTGTGCCTGAATCTCTTCGTAACTCTTGCCCTGCTGTTCGACCCACGTGTAGTACTTGAGATTGTGAATCCGCTTGCGGTCGAGATACGACAGCTCGTGAACGTGGTCTGTCGCCGTACCCATGAGGTACCTGGCGTATGCCGCGGCGGCATCGGTTGTCGTGAACTCGCCGAGCTCATCGTTCAGCTCGACGAGTCGACTCCCGTACATCTCCATCGAATCGGTCCCGAGCGTGATCACGATGTCTTCCGACGTGAGTTCGTTGTACTTGGCGAACTTGATCGCACCCAGCACGTTGCCGACCCCGGAGATCCCGAGCAGCGGTAGCTGCTCGATGAGATCGGGCTTAACGCCTTGGTCGATCAGGTAGCTGATTCCGGCTGGTTCGTTGAAGAGTCGAATGATGTTCATCGCAGCCTCATCATCGAGCCCGATCGCAAAGTCGGTGTTGCGCACGTTGTGGACCCACGGAATGTGCTTATCGCCGATCCCTTCGATCCTGTGCTCACCAAAGCCGTTGTAGAGCATCGTCGGGCACTGCACCGCCTCACCTGCGGCGATCTTCGATGTCGGGAACATCTGCTTGAGATAGTCGCCCGAGCCGATCGTGCCAGCGGAACCGGTGGTGAGAACCACGCCGGCATAGCGATCGCCGGGACCCATGGCGTGACGCAGCACTTCTTCCATTGCCGGACCGGTGACCGAGTAATGCCAGAGGTAGTTCCCGAACTCGTCGAACTGATTGAAGATCATCAAGTCCTGACCCGATGCCTCCAGCTCGTTGCACTTATCGAAGATCTCCTTGACGTTCGACTCGGATCCGGGCGTCTTGATGATCTCGTCGGCCACACCCTCGAGCCACTCGAACCGCTCACGACTCATCCCCTCTGGGAGAATGGCGACCGACTCACAGCCGAGCAAGTTCGAGTCGTAGGCGCCGCCGCGGCAGTAGTTGCCGGTCGAAGGCCACACCGCCTTGGTCTTCGTCGGATCGAACTGACCCGTCACAAGCCGGGGAACGAGACACCCGAAAGCGGCGCCGACCTTGTGGGCGCCCGTCGGGAACCACTTTCCTTCGAGCACCAGAATGCGGGCGTCTACGCCGGTCAGCTCTGGAGGCAGTTCCATGAAGTTGACCGGGCCAAAGCCGCCGCCATGCGCGATCGGTTCGTTGTGCCAACTGATACGAAACAGGTTGAGCGGATCGAGGTCCCACAGACCAACGTCACCAAGTCGGGCAGTGACGTCGCTCGGAATCAGCGACGGGTCGCGCATCTGCTTGAACGTCGGAATGGAGATCGAACGCTCCCGCGCCCGCTCAACCGACGTCTCAAGCGTCTGTTCGTTCATGGTGAGATCGATCATGAGATTCCTTTTTCTTCGAGAGCCGCATCGAGAGCGGCCATATCTGGTGGAACATGTATTGCTGTGGTGCCGACGGCGGCCACAGCCGTCATGGCGGAGGCAACGTCTTTGAGCCCGCTTCCGGTGACGAGCACTACAACCCGGTCGTCGGCGCCCACCAGGCCTGATTCGGTGGCGGCAAGCACTCCCGTATACGCCGCGGCACCGGCCGGTTCGGCAAACACGCCCGAGCCTCTGGCTACTACGGGAATCGACTCGAGGATCTGATCATCGGACACTCTGAGAAAGGCGCCGCCCGTCTCGACAACGGCTGCCATCGCCTTGACGCGATCGCGTGGGAGGTCGGCGCTGATCGAATCGGCCACCGTCTCGGACGAGATCGCAGCCTTGGTGAGGACGTCCTCGCCACTTTCGAACGCCTGCACCATGTAGTCGCTGCCGGCCGCCTGGACTCCATAGATCCGGGGCATCGATTCGATCAGGCCCAGAGCCAGCGCATCCTTGGCGCCCTTATGTAGCCCGCCGATTATCGAACCGTCCCCAACGCTCACGAATACTGCGGTCGGCGCCTGCCAATCCAACTGCTCCAGAAGTTCGAGCATGGCGGTCTTCTTACCCTCGGTCATGTAGGGGTTGAATCCGGTATTGCGGTTGTACCAACCGTGTGACTCCGCAGCCAGCATGCACAACTCAAAGGCATCGGTGTAGTTGCCCTGAACCAGCACGACGGTCGAGCCGTACGCCAGTAGCTGGGCAACTTTTGCCTCGGGAGCAGCCTCCGGCACGAAAATCACGTTCTCCTGCCCGACGCTCGCGCATAGACCGCTCAGCGCGGCCGCGGCATTCCCGGTACTGGCGGTCGTTACGACTCCGGCACCAAACTCCCTGGCCTTTACGACGGCCATCGCCGAAGCTCGATCCTTTAAAGATGCCGTCGGCTGACGACCCTCGTCTTTTACCCAGATGCGAGCGACGCCGGCCTGAGCGGCAAGCCGGGGGGCGTCGTATGTAGGAGTCCCGCCAACTGTCAGCGGCGGCACCGCAGCGGTCGCTTCAATCGGCAGCACGGCCCGATAGCGCCACATGGTCTGATCGGAGTCGTCGGCGAGCGAGTCTCGGGTCAGCGAGATCCTCTCGTAGTCGTAGCGAACATCAAGGATGCCCTCGTTGCCGTGGTCGGGACATACGTAGATGTCGCCAGGCGGAAACTCCCGGTCGCACACCACACAGGCGAGGTGGAGTACATGATCAAGGCTCACGCGGTGATCCAAGTCCCCGTCTCGTGCGCCATCGCCCGTTCAATGTTCTGCGGATCGGTGATCAACGCCTGCTTGCCGCCGTTCTCGAGGAACTGGACCACGGCTCGCATCTTCGGAGCCATGCTCCCCTCGGCGAAGTGAACACCCTCATCCAAGTACTGCTTCAGCTCAGCCAATGTGAACTCGTCGACCCACCGTTCCTCGGGTGTTCCGAAGTTGAGGGCGACCTTCTCCACCGCGGTGGAGATGATGAGGAGATCCGCATCGATCAGCTCTGCGAGCAACGCTGAGGCCAGATCCTTGTCGATCACGGCAGCAACACCGACGAGATCGCCGTCTTCGTCCGAGATCACGGGGATACCCCCGCCTCCTACGGTGATGACGACCACTCCTGCATCCAACAGTTGCTTTACGACATCGAGTTCGATGACGCGCTTCGGATGCGGTGATGCGACTACCCGCCGCCATCCCCTGCCCGCGTCCTCCACGACATCCCAGCCATCCTCATCCCGCCTGCGGAAGGCCTCAGCCTCCTCCATAAAGGACCCGATCGGCTTCGAAGGATTGGCAAAGGCCGGGTCGTTGGAGTCGACCTCGACCTGGGTAACGACCGTCGCCACCGACTTGTCGATGCCTTTGGCGACGAAGTCATTTCGCAGGTTCTGTTGCAGCGCATATCCAATCGCGCCTTGAGTATCGGCACCACACACATCCAGCGGCACTTCGTGCAACTCGTGGCTCGACAACTCAGAGCGGCGCAGAATGAACCCGACCTGCGGGCCGTTGCCGTGGGTGACGGCAACGTCCCATCCATTGGCGATCAGACCCGCAATGTGGTGGCCGGTCTCGCCGGCCGCCTCGTATTGGTCGGCGACAGACTTGTGCTCGGCATCGGTAATGAGCGAATTACCGCCAATGGCGATGACAGCGGTAGGCATCCTTACTCCATCGCCCCGAGGACGAGCGACAGCAGGGTCATCCGCATCACGACGCCGTTGTAGGCCTCCTGCCAGTACCGGGCGTGCTTGAGCTCATCGACCTCGGGCAGCAGTTCGTCCATCCGCGGCAGCGAATGCAGGATGATCGAGTCACCCTTGGCCTTCTTCATCACCTCGCGAGTGATCTGGTAGTTGGCCGGGGTCTTGCCGTAGTCGTCCGGAACCTCGTCGCGGGACAGCGTGTAATCGGGCTGCACCACGGGCTCCATGTAGATGACGTCTGCGTCCGCAATCACCTCGTCGATATGGTCGACGATCCGGTAATTGGTTCCCTTTGCGTCGAGTTCGGCGAGGAACTCGTCGGTTGGGGACATTTCCTCGGGAGCAAGGATCACCATCTCGGCATCGAACTGCGAGAGGGCGTACCCGATGGAGTGCATGGTGCGCATCCGATGGTCACCGATGCAGACGATGCTCAATCCGTCGAGAGTCCCCTTCTCCTTGAGAATCGTGTAGAGGTCGGTGAGGACCTGAGTGGGGTGCTCGCCCCATCCGTCGCCTGCGTTGATGATCGGAATCGATGCCCACTTGGCAGCCTCGTGTGGAGCGCCTTGCTGGAAGTGGCGCATCACGAGAGCATCACCGTAGAACTCCAGCATGTGGACGGTGTCCTTGATCGATTCCTGATAGAAGTCTCCGGCGCGGGTGTTCTTGGCGTCGGAGAACCCGAGGACGTGGCCACCAAGGCGGTGCATTGCGGCCTCATGGGCCAGTCGGGTGCGGGTCGATGGCTGATAGAACGCGGTGACGAGGGTCTTGTCCGCAAGCAGGTCGGAATTACGGCGCTCACGAGCGATGGGCTCGAGGCGATCGGCGATCTCGAATACGTGGAAGAACTCGTTCCGTTCGAAATCCTTCAGGGAAAGGATGTCCCGTCCGGCAAAGCTTCTCATGGTTCATCTCCTCTATTGACTTGCACCGGTCCATTGGACGACGGCGACTTGTCTCCTATAATTGGTCCTACGACCATGCGACATGATGACTCTACCAAACCTACAGGAGGACGGCGAAGTTGATCACCCGCGGACCGTCCCTTACTGAGCAGGTACGGCAACACATAAAGCAACTGATCGTCGAAGGGGGTTTCGTCGAGGGCCGAATTCCGCCCGAGACCGAACTCGCCGCAGACCTGGGAGTCAGTCGCACCACAGTGCGCGACGCCCTCAGCCGGCTCGAGCACGAGGGAGCCGTCGTCCGGCGCCAGGGGGCTGGAACCTTCGTAAACCCCGCCGGGCTGCGCATCAAGACCCGACTCGAAGAGATGTGGTCCTACGAGGAGATGCTCAAGGACCACGGGTTTACCCCTTCGATCCGTGTGATTGCAGCCGAACTCCAAACCCCCTCCCCCGACACGGCTGAGGCACTCGGCATCCGCGGCGACGATCAGGTGATGGCCATGGAAAAGGTTTTCTATGAGGACGACGAGCCGGTCGTGCTCACCTACAACTTCGTGCCGACCTCGCTGCTCGACAAGAAGGTCAGCCAAAAGGACGCCAAGGCCCCCATCTTCGAATTCCTCGAAGCCCAAACCGGACGCCAACTCGCCTACTACGTGTCCGAGATCGTTCCGGTCATCCTCACCGACGACTGGGGCGATCTTCTCGGAGCCGAACCAGGCTCAGCAGCAATCAGCTTCGACGAAACAGGTTTCAGCACAGACGGACAGGCCCTGGTACATGCACGGTCGATGTTTCGCGACGACCTACTGCGCCTGGGAGTGATGAGACGAAGAGCTGGTGGGTAAGCGGCGCTGACCGCCGATACCCGACACCAAAGGAGAACCAATGCAGACGCATTTGCACGGAAAAGACATGATCACCACCCAGGAGTGGACGAAGGACGAACTCGATACCGTCATGGATATCGCACTCGATCTGAAGCGACGCCGAGCGCTCGGCGAGGAGCATGCCCTGCTGCGGGACAAGGTGCTGGAGATGCTCTTCTTCTTCTCGAGCACCCGGACCAGGGCCAGCTTCGAAGCCGGAATGGCTCAATTGGGCGGCCATGCCATGTTCCTCGACAGCACTACCACCCAGATCGGCCACGGAGACACGTGGAAGGAAATCGGCGAGATCCTCGGCCGCTACGGAGACGGGATCGCCATCCGCAACGTTGATTGGGACGTCGGCAACAAGTACATCCGCGCCGTCGCTGAGGCGAGTCGGGTGCCGGTGCTCAACATGCAGTGCGACCTGTATCACCCACACCAGGCGTTGGCCGATCTCCTCACGATCATCGAGCAGAAGGGTGATCCCTCAAAGCTGACGATCAACATGAGCTACGCCTACGCATCGAGCTATCAGAAGCCGATCAGCGTTCCGCAGAGCCTGATCCTGCTGATGACCCGCTACGGCGCAAACGTCCGGTTGACTCGGCCGCCCGAGTTCAAGCTGATGCCCGACATCGTCGCTCAGGCGCAAGAGAACGCCAAGAAGGCTCGCGGCAGCTTCGAGATCGTCGAAGATTTCGAAGAAGGCATGAACGGCGCCGATGTCGTATACGCCAAGGCGTGGGGCTCGATGCTGACCACCTCAGATCATGAGGAGTCCGCCAAGATCTCGGCCAAATACGAAGACTGGATCGTCGACCCCCGCCGCATGGAGATGGCCGATGAAGACGCGATATACATGCATCCGCTCCCGGCCGACCGCAACATCGAGGTTGCTGACGCGGTCATCGATGGCCGCTGGAGTCGGGTCTTCGACCAGGCCGAAAACCGCCTCCACGCCCAAAAGGCGGTAATGGCCCTCACTATGTAGAACATCGCCTCGCCCGAGGGGCGAGTCGACCATGCGGAGAGATTCGAGATTGGTCTTCATATTCCATCGGCCACGAGAGGTGATCGACCTTGGCGAGTGAGTCGAGGACGTTCGGAACTAGTTGTAGGACGACGACCACCTACGAGTAGGGGCTTCGGTAATCTCACCGAGGTGGAACCACGCCGAGTTCGCCGTTATCGCAGTAGATGGTCCGCTACATGACCACAGCTCCTGCACACACCGTCTCCTTTCGCTTGAACGGCAGATCGGTGTCGGTGGATGGCGCCCACCCGCATCTGCTGGCTGCTCTTCGCGAGGAACTCGACGTCACTTCGCCCAAGGATGGCTGTTCGCCGTCTGGTCAGTGCGGTTCCTGCACGGTCCTGCTCGACGGCAAGGCCCGAGTCAGCTGTTCCACCGGTCTCGACAAGGTGGATGGCCGCGAAGTAACCACTCTCGAAGGGTTCGCGGCCGAAGAGCGAGCGCGCCTCGCCGACGCCTTCGCCGCTCACGGCGCCCTCCAGTGCGGTTTCTGCATTCCAGGGATCCTGGTGCGCGCCAAAGCCCTGATCGATCAAAAGGGTCCATCACTCGACCGGCCGACGATCGAAGCCCGACTCGGTGCCCACCTGTGCCGATGCACCGGGTACACCAAGATCATCGACGCCATCACCGACCTCGCACGCGGTGAGACGCAGACACCGGCCCTTCCGGAGGGAATCGGCCGGCGGGGAGCAAAGTATCAGTCGATTGAACTGGCCCTCGGCGACCGCGGTTACATCGATGATCTACGCCGCAACGACATGGTGCATGGCGCACTCGTTTTCACCGACCATGCCCGGGCCGACATTGTGGCCATCGACACCTCTCCGGCCAAGGCGATGGAAGGGTTCGTGGCAGTCTTTACTGCAGCCGACGTCCCGGGTGAGCTCAAGGTCGGCATCATCCACCACGATTGGCCTGTGTTCATCCCCGTCGGAGGTCGCACCTCATTTATCGGCGACGTCTTGGCCATCGTCGTCGCCGAGACCAGAGCCCAGGCCCGAGCAGCAGCCGAGGCGGTTGTGATCGAGTACCAGGTTCTCGATCCGTTCACCGACCCG
>CAXMOL010000172.1:0-13056 GCA_964194935.1 uncultured Kiloniellaceae bacterium | reverse complement strand
ATTCCCCGCTCGGCGGCAATGGCCGACTTGGCGATGAGGAGACCAACCACCAGCGGGTCGGGCAATTGGCTCTCGTAGGCTGCGGTCAGCCGCTCGTGCGTGTCGACGTGCTCGGAGATCAGATCGACCACGTCTTCGGTGCGCCCGAGCTCGATCAGGCCCGAGATCGTGTGCAACGTGTTGGTGAACTCGTGAGCCTGGGCGCGGAGCGCCTCGACGAGGCCCTGGACGGATTCCAGCTCGCCAACGAGGCTCTCGAAGTCCGTCCGATCGCGAAGAGTCAGCACCGTCCCGACGTGGTGGCCGCGCACCGAGATCGGTGTCACGTTTGCGACCAGGGCCCGCTCGCTGATCGTGAGCTCGACGTCTTGATACTCGACGGGCTCTTCGAGGAGCCGTTCGAGTGCGACCGAGGGCACGGCATTCACCAACATATCCCCGAGATTGTCCTGCGTGATGCCGAGCAGGTGGGACGCCTCGGGATTCACGAGGTTCACCCGCCCGTCCGCATCGAGCCCGACCACCCCCTCGCGGATCCCCAGAAGCATGGCTTCGCGGCGCTCCAGAAGGACGGCGATGTCGGCGGGCTCGAGCCCGAGCGTCTGCCGCTGGATGCGCCGCGCCAGGAACCAGGCCCCGACCGCGCCGAGCGCCATGGCGAGCGCACTCCCGAGGAGGACGGCCGGGACGTCTTCACGAAACGCCTCGGAGACAGTGACCGACAGAACCCCAACCGAGACGAGCCCGATCACGTCGCCGTTCTGGCTGTAGACCGGTGCCTTCCCCCGGACGGAACGCCCGAGGGTGCCGGTCTGCGTGTAGATGCCGGACACGCCGGCCAGCGCTTCGCTCGGATCGGTCGATACCGCCTTCCCGATTCGATCCGGGTTGGGGTGGGATCGCCGAATGCCCTCACGATCGGCAATCACGACGAATGACACGTTGGTCGCGTCACGAACCGCCTCGGCAACCGGCTGGAGCAACACCGGTGAGTCCGGATCGGCCACGTTGTCGCGCACAATCGGCATCGCGGCGACCGATTCGGCGACCGCCAACGATCTCAGCCCGTACTGCTCTTCGATCGTCGTTTGTATTTGACGTGCGAAAGCCACTGCGGCGACGACGAGAACCACCGCGGTGATCGCTAGCTGGAGCGCCAACGTCTGCGTGAAAAGTCGGCGGAACCATGGCGTCTCAGACATGTGTAAACCGTAGCGATGGGCTGGCGTTGGTGTCTGCTGACCATTTTCTGTTTTGCGAACTCTATGTACAGAACCCTTGTCGGTTACCGGTACGGCCACGACGCTTCTCACAGGCGCCGCAGGCGCGGTCGCCCTGAGGAGGAGGAAGAAACGATGATTCGACTACGACCTGTCCTTTTGCTGGTGTTCGCGCTCGCCCTCGTTGCCGCGGCATGCGGAAGCGACGATGCCGACACCACAGTCGCAGAGACAACTGCGGCCCCAACAACTGCCGCACCCGTGGCATATGCTCCGGCGACGCCCGAGTGTATTGCTCCGTCGGATCCGGGTGGTGGTTGGGACTTCACGTGCCGGAGCATTGGTCAGTTGTTTGAAGACCAGGGTTCCACCGGGAATGTGATTATTACCAACCAGCCCGGCGGTGGTGGTGCTGTCGCGTTTGCCGACATTGCCGCGAACCAGAACGACAACAGTGATCTGACGATCGCGGCTTCGCCGGCGACGGCGATCCGATTTGGTCAGAACCAGTACACCGGCTTGGAGGCGGATGAGTTCCGTTGGATCGGGGCGATCGGCGCCGACTTTGGTGTGGTGGCGGTGCTGCCGGACGCTCCATGGGACACACTTGATGAACTAGTGGCGGCGGTTCAGGCAGATCCGACTTCAATCGTCTTCGGTGGTGGATCACCAGAGGGTGGTCAGGACCACTTCAAGGTGCTGATCTTCATGGAAGAGATCGGTGTCGACCCTGCGATCGTTCCGTGGGTTGCCTACGACGGTGGCGGTGAGGCCCAGGTCGGCCTGTTGGGTGAGGAAATCGAAGTCTTCACCGGCGACGTGTCCGAGACCTTCGCCAGCGCCGCCGACGGTGAGCTGAAGATCCTGGCGGTGATGGGTGAGGAGCGCATCGATGGCTACGATGCACCGACCACGATTGAGTTGGGCTATTCGACGATCTTCCCAATATGGCGTGGCCTTTTGGCGCCCGGCGGGATGAGCGACGAGGCCTACGACTTCTGGGTCGATGCCCTCGGTAAGGTCGAAGCGTCCGACGAATGGGCAGTGGAAAGGGAGAACAACGGTCTGTTGCCTCTGCGACTGTTGGGTGCCGACTTCGAAGCGTTCGCGCTCGATGCCGTAGACAGCTTCCGGACGCTGTCCGAGCCCTTCGGACTCGTCGCGCCGTAACCTCCAACCGGAACGAACCGGGGAGGGACTGATATGACCAACGGTTCTGAGCAGGCGCCACCGCCTGCCGGTCAGTCAGATCCCTCCCCCAACGTTTCGGGGAAGAGCTCGCGCACCAGCGACCGAGTGCTTGGCCTCCTGTGTCTGGCGCTCGGCGTCTGGTACATCTTCGAGACCCGCAACTTCGCCGTGACCACCTTTCGGACGGATACCATCGGACCGAAGACGATGCCGACGCTGGTAGGGATCCTGTTTGTGGCCCTGGCACTCGTCTTGATATTCAAGCCCCACGAGTCCCCGAGTTGGGGATCGTCCGCAGTCTGGTGGCGGCTCGCAGCGATCGTTGCGACGTCGTTCCTGTTCGGCCAGTTGCTCGAACCGTTGGGGTTCATCATCGCCAGCACGATTCTGGCGATCATCATCGGTCGTTTCTTCAAGGGACCGATCGCCAGACTTGCGCCGCTCAGCCTGGCCTTTGCCATCGCCGTCGCCTTCATCTTCAACAACTGGCTGGAGCTGCGACTGCCAACCGGATTGTGGGGAGGCTTCTGACGGACTTCACCCTGGTTCTGGCGGATTTCAATCTGTTGGACGGCTTCGTTGCCGCGCTCACCTGGCAAAACCTCCTGCTGGCGGTCATCGGTTGTCTCCTCGGCACCCTGATCGGCGTGCTTCCCGGTATCGGTCCGATTACCGGAGTGGCCATCCTCTTCCCCATCACGCTGGGTTTGGGACTCTCGGACGCCTCGACCCTGATTCTCCTTGCAAGCGTCTACTACGGGACGCAGTACGGCGGGTCGACGACGAGCATCCTGCTCAACGTGCCGGGTGAGGCTTCATCGGTGGTCACGACCCTCGACGGTTACCAGATGGCGAAGCAAGGAAGAGCGGGCTCGGCGCTCGCGATTTCGGCCATCGGGTCGTTCATCGCCGGCATTGGCGCCGTCTTCGGCCTCATGTTCTTCGGACCACCGCTGGCGGAGCTCACGATTGAGTTCCAGTCACCTGAAAAGTTCATGGTTGTCCTGCTCGCGTTCGCAACCGTCTCGAGCCTTGCCGGCAAGAGTCTCATCAAGGGCGTGCTCGCCGTGGTCTTCGGTGTCATGTTGGCGACCGTCGGTGCCGACCTCCAGACCGGCGTTGTTCGGTACACCTTCGGTGAGCTGAAGCTCCAGGAAGGCCTCGACTTTGTGATCATCGCCATCGGACTGTTTGCGGTGAGCGAGGTGCTCTCCCTGACCGAAGACCATGCGACGGGGAAGAATGTGGCCTTCGTAAAGGCCGACAGAATATGGGTGAGCTTCAAGGAGTTCATGTTCTCGCTTGGCGCCATCATCCGTGGTTCGGTAATCGGCTTCTTTGTTGGCCTGCTCCCCGGCACGGGAGCATCGGTAGCCGGGTTCATGTCCTACGGCCTCGAACGCCGGTTCTCAAATCGGGATGACACCTTCGGCAAGGGCGACATCCGGGGTGTCGCCGCACCGGAATCCGCCAACAACGCCGCCGCAGGCGGCTCGCTGATACCACTGTTCACCCTCGGGATACCGGGCTCTGGCACAACAGCCGTGTTGCTCGGCATCTTGATCTCGATGGGGATCCGCCCAGGAAGTGGCAACGTCTTCGAAGAATCACCCGAGCTGATATGGACACTCATCGCATCCATGTTCATCGGGAACGCGATCCTGCTGATGCTCAACTTCCCTCTCGTAAACGTCTTTGTCCAGATCCTCAAGATTCCGAGCTGGTTCCTGATGCCGGTGATCCTGGTGATCTCCTACATCGGTGTGTACTCGGTCAACAACAGCGCCCTCGACATCACGATCATGACCATCTTCGGCGTCATCGGCTATTTCGCGCGCAAAATGGACATCCCGCTTGCACCAATCCTCCTGGGCCTCATCCTCGGAGACGACCTGGAACAGAACTTCCGGCGCTCGCTGGTCGCCGACGACGGCAACTATCTGACCTTTCTCAATGGACCGCTCAATATCGGACTCGCCATCGCTGTGGTGGTCGTTCTCTTCCTTCCACAGATCCTCGACAAGCTCCGAGGTGGGAAGGTTAAAGAAGGGTTCGCCGACGAAAGCGCAGAGGTGTGAGCGTCAGAATCGCCGTAATCGACGACTACCAGGGCGTGGCAGACTCCTTCGGCGATTGGTCGCGGCTCCCGGCCGATGCCGACGTGTCGTTCTTTCGAGATCACCTCTCATCCGCGTCCGACCTCGTCGATCGTCTCCAGCCATTCGAGATAATCGGCGTCATGAGAGAGCGCACCGCCTTTCCGAGAAGTGTCCTCACCGAGTTGCCGAACCTGCGACTCCTGGTCACCACCGGCCGCCAGAACCGCGCCATCGATATCGAGGCTGCAGATGACCTCGGAGTCAGCGTTGGGTTCACCAGTTCGCCCGGCCATGCCACCGCCGAGTTGACCATGGCAATGATCCTCAGCCTCGCCCGGAACCTCTCCGCCGAGTCCGGCTCGGTCAACGCGGGTGGCTGGCAGGTTGGCGTCGGTCGCGACCTACGAGGGGCGGGGCTTGGCCTCGTGGGCCTGGGACGCCTCGGGTCCCAGGTTGCCGATCTGGCGCAGGCGTTCGGGATGGAGGTCGCTGCCTGGAGCGAGAACCTGACCGAAGAGCGCTGCGCAGAGCTGGGAGTCGCCCACCTGTCTCGTGACGACCTGTTCCGCAGCTCGGACTTCGTCTCCGTGCATCTCAGGCTCAGCGAGCGGACGACGGGGCTGATCGGAGAGGAGCTGCTCGGAATTATGCGATCGGATGCATATCTGATCAACACCTCGCGGGGGCCGATTGTCGATGAAGACGCACTGGTCGGTGCGCTCACCGGCGGCACCATCGCCGGGGCAGCTGTTGACGTATACGAGGACGAGCCACTCCCGCCGGACCATCGGCTCCGAACCACACCGCGCCTCATCGCGACGCCCCATATCGGATACGTGACCAGAGAAACCTACGAGATCTTCTACGGCGAGATGGTGGAGGCCATCGCCGTCTATCTCAAGGATCGTGGCGCTCGATGAAGGCTGCCAGGTTGGCGGCGAAGTGACCCATACGAACTCACAAGACGATGTGGGCCCGATGTGTGGATACCAGCGGGTCTCACCCGCTGCTTGGCGGGAGTTGGGGGACGGCGGACTCGATGACCCAGCTGGTGAAGAACTGGCTGAGGTCGTCACCGGTTAGCTCTTCGGCGATGGCCTGGAGGTCTTCGATCTCGGCGGTTGCGTGGAGGTTTCGTTGGACGAACTCATTGAGGGTGGCGAAGAACGGCTCGTCTCCGATTTCGAGTCTCAGAGCGTGGTAGAGGAGGGCTCCCCGCTGGTAGGTGACGCTATCGAGGATGTCGTCGATCGAGTCGACCTGGTCGAGGGGTCGAGTCACCTCGGGAACGCTCGATGAAAGGAAGGTCGAGGTGAACGCAGGCACGCGTCCTTCGTGCTCTGCGAAGAGCGATTCGGTGTAGGTGGCGAGCCCTTCGTAGAGCCAGCCGCTGGCTTCGTTCTCGGTGGTGACTGCCGCGCCTGCCCACTGGTGAGCCAGCTCGTGGAGGAGAACCGGCCTCGGCATGGATTCTGGGATCAGAATCCGCATGGGAGCGGCCAGCGCGAATTGCTTTCCGTTGATCGCTGACAATCCGAGCCTCTCGTATGGGAAGGGCCCGAAGAGGGTTTCGAGAAAGTCGAGCATCTCGGGTACGTCCGCCTCCCAGGTGTCGCG
Source organism: uncultured Kiloniellaceae bacterium (assembly GCA_964194935.1). GTDB lineage: Bacteria > Actinomycetota > Acidimicrobiia > Spongiisociales > UBA11373 > JACZWZ01. The sequence continues at coordinate 6,929 of CAXMOL010000172.1, read as the reverse complement.
TACGCTGCTGTTCGCGGTCAGCGCGAACTCGATCGGGATCCCGTTCCACTCGATTTCGGACAATTCATGCCGAGCGATGGTGAAGGTGCCACCGCTGACTTCTCTTTGGGTATCCCATACCGAGAAAGATCCGTCATCGGAAGGAAAGCCGCTGGCAGTAGTGGTGAATCCGTCGGGGGCGTCGACCCGAAGGATGAACCTTGCCGGGTCGTAGATGGATTCGCTGATTGGCGTAAAGGTGGCGGTGGCACCGGGAAACCCGTGGACCAGCACCCGCCGCCCGGGTTCTACGTCCCACCCCATCGAAAACGGGACACCTTCCGGCCGATACGGCTCGGGTTCGGCTGCATAGTCCACGGTGACCGTGAACTCGTCACCAGATGTGAGCGGCTCGTCAAGGGTCACGATCAGCTCCGGCTCCGCGGTGTCAAACTCGACACTCTCTCCATCAACGGAGACCGAAGCCACCATCAGATCGCGGGCGTCCAACGAGAAGCGCTGCAGATCCTGCGTCGCTACCGCAGCGATCGACACCACACCTTGCAACGCAACGAGATCATCAGAGAGAACCAGCGTCAAGTCGTACAACGAGACGTCGTATCCACCGTTGCCGCTATCCGGGAACAGCGTCCAACCCCCACCGGTATCACCAACCAGCGCCGCATCGACCTCGCGCAACTGGAGCGTCGTTGAGGTCGTCGAAGAGGACGCGGTCACCGTCGTAGTAGAGGGCGTTGTCGTCGCCGTTGTCGACGAGGATGTCGTGGCAGCGGTTGTCCTCGAGCAGGCAGAGACCACCAGCATCAGTCCGACCCACCAGGCCCACGACCTCGCATAGCTCACGAGGACCACAGCAGCAAGACACTCGAGCCTATTCCATGGGCACCCCCGACAAGGCGCAAAATTGGACACTCGGTCCGTTTCACCAACCGAACACATCCCCAGGACGGACAACCGGATGCGCAGGGCCGCCACGGCATATGTTCCGATGTGTGGGACGCGACGACAGCGATCACCGCCGAGTAGCGTTGCGGTCGAGGCGGACAGAGAGGCTGATCATTGCATTCGGAATAGGACTCCTTGGATGGTGAGCGAGCCTGTCAGTGCCCTCGATGGAGCCGGCGGCATCGAGCGTCAGCTGCTGAACTCGACCGGCGAGGGCATATACGGCGTCGATCTGGACGGCAACTGCACCTTCGCCAACCCGGCGTGTGTTCGGCTGCTCGGCTTCGAGTCAGACGAGGAGTTGCTTGGTCGCAACATGCACGAGGTGGTGCATCACACGCGTCCCAACGGGGAGCCATATCCAATGGTCGAGTGCCGGATCTATCAGGCTTTCCGGGTTGGTGAGGGAGTACACGTCGACGACGAGTTGATGTGGTGCGAAGACGGCTCCAGCTTTCCCGCCGAATACTGGTCTTACCCGGTCGAAGACGACGGAGAGCTCGTCGGCTCTGTGCTTACCTTTGTTGATATCACCGAGCGGCGAAGAGTGGAAAAGCGCCTGCGCGACAGCGAACAGCAGGTCAGGCTGCTCCTGAATTCGACGGGCGAGGGGATCTACGGCGTCGATCTGCAAGGCAACTGCACCTTCGCTAATCCAGCGTGTGTTCGCCTGCTCGGCTTCGAGTCAAACGAGGAGTTGCTTGGGCGCAACATGCACGAGCTGGCACATCACACACGTCCCAACGGGGAGCCATATCCCATGGTCGAGTGCAAGATCTACCAGGCCTTCAGAGTTGGTGAGGGAGTACACGTCGACAACGAGGTGATATGGCGTGCCGATGGGACCAGCTTCCCGGCGGAATACTGGTCGTATCCAATGGATCGCGACGGCGAGTCGATTGGTTCGGTACTCACATTCGTCGACATCACCCAGCGCCGGCAAATCGAGACCAAGCTTCGGCAGGAGCACGCTCGCGCTGAGCGGCTCTTGCTGAACGTTCTCCCGCCTGCGATCGCCGAGCAGCTGAAGGCCCATCCGGGTAAGACCATCGCCGAGCAGTTCGACGAAGTGACCGCGCTGTTCGCTGATGTTGTTGGCTTCACAGGGCTATCCGAGCGGCTGAGTCCGCATGAGGCGGTTGAGCTGCTCAACGAGGTGTTCACGGCATTTGACCGGTTCGCCGATCGATACGGAGTGGAGAAGATCAGAACCATCGGCGACGGCTACATGGTCGCCGCAGGTGCTCCCGTCCGGCGAGACGATCACTGCGACGCCATCGCCCGCATGGCGCTTGACATGCGGGATTGGATGACCGAACGGCGCCAAAGCGACAGCCTCCCCATCCAGGTCCGGATCGGCATCAACTCAGGAAGCGCCGTTGGAGCCATCGTTGGCACATCGAAATTTCACTACGACCTTTGGGGAGACGCAATCAACGTCGCCGCCCGCATGGAAAGCCTCGGCGAGCCAGGGCAGATTCATGTAGCCGAGGGGGCCTGGAAGAAACTGCGAGGTGGATACCGCCTCGAGTCTCGCGGCGAAGTCGACGTCAAGGGCAAGGGCACCATGCCAACGTGGTACCTCGAAGGTCCGCTTTAGAGGTCGTTGAGGCCATCGCAGATGTTTTCCGAATGACTCGAGCACAGGAAGAGGGGACGCCTCGGGAGGCGTCCCCTCTTCGTTTGTAAATGAGCGGTGTCGGTTAGGTCGACTCGAGCGTCTGGCCGACTTCGCTGAACTTGTCGTTGATCTCGGTGCCGAGGAACAACGCCGCAGCGATCACGACAACGGCGATCAGGGCGACGAGCAGGGCGTATTCCACCATGCTGGCGCCGTCTTCATCCTTGATGAGGCGGCTTTGGTAGGCCGTCCACAGTCGAAGCATGTCTTACCTCCTAAAGGGTGATCCACCCCGCACCATCGACAGAACACAGCAATCCCCAATGGGTCGATCGACCCTTTCTCACAACCGCATCGAAGCGCACCTGCACCGACGCAGGAACGAAGGGGACGGGAAGCTGTACCGGATCGCCACCGACTAGCCCGAAGCAGGGCCAGACGGGACGGACAGATGGTGGTCGGGCCAATCGGGAAGGTCTCCTCGTTCACGGCGAGCCGCTTCGGGTTCGCGCACTGGAGTGGCTCGACAACCCACCGGCGCGGCCACGTCGTCACGCCGTTTGGACAGATCCGACCATATCAGAACGGATAACCGAACTCGATCGGTCGTGGGAGAAGAACCCTTGCCCTGCATGCGGATTCCTCGCAGGCCAAGGGCATCTCAATCGGTGGGCGTTGACGGGCTCGAACCGCCGACCTCTTCCTTGTAAGGGAAGATCAGGGGGTTATGCAGGGGGTTCCGCCGCAACAAAAGCAGCCGGAAACCCATACACACCATGCGCTTTTCAGTTCGCATCGTCTTGCACCGTTGCGCACCGTTTCTCACCCTCTCGCGCCCTGACCGCGCCCTGACTCGGGCGCTTCGTCATGGTTTGGTCCGCTTCGCAACCTCTCGCAGACCAGATGCAGAGCGGTGCCTATCTGGGTTCGACCGTGACGCCGCGATGGGTCTTGAGCCACTTTGCCCACGCTCGGGACACGCGCGGCGGCAGGACCAATTCATCCCAGAGGTCTATGAGGTCCTCGGATCGAACGAAGTGGCGGACGTCGTCCTCGGTGCCCTCCTGAAGGACCTGTTCGTGGACGCGAGCGAGTTGTTGGCGATCTGAGAGGTCGTAGGTGCGTGGAGGGCCGCTCCATCGGATGTGCAGCGGCAGCTCTACGATGCCGGTTGCCTTCTCGATGCCCGCGTCGTCCAGGTCGTCGGGGATCGACGCGGGGTTGGCGGTGGCGCGTCCTCTCCGCTCTCGGTCTTTCATGTCGTCGGCCTCGCTGCTTCGTGTCGGACTGGTCTTGTCCTCTGCATTGCGAACGTAGCGCAGAAATTGCTGTGACCAGCGGAAATGTGCTCTGACCTGGGGAAACGTACCTCGACCGGTCGCGCTGATACCCACCGATTCGCGGCAAATCGCGCACGGGGCGCGCACGGTTCCGGTTGTGGCATGCGCGGCGGCGAGCGTCCTGGACTCTCGCGAGGCGCCGGCGGCCGGACACTCGGGGAAGCGAGCGCATAGGTGCCGATATCTCGCAGCCCGCGAAGTGGGCGATCTCGCACAGATCATGTGATCGGTGCGGAAGCTGTACGCAGTCCTGCGACGGGAGACCGGGATTCAGGTAGCCCATATTGCCGGTTATGCGCTAGCGGCAGAGTCGAGAGTCGCCTCGTTGCCGCGAACAGAATGCCGGTGCTCGGACGTGGCCTGGCTTGGCGAGCGGCGGGTGCGTTGTTCTGTGTGTCTCCTGAGACAGTGGAATCCGACCATCCTGACAGGGGTCACGGAGCGCACACTTCCGGTGTGCGCTGGCGGCTGAGTGCAGTCCCTCGGCCCTTTGGGTTCAGTTCATATGGCGTGACCCAGATGGCCAATGCGTGTCGATTTCCTGCGCCGACTGACCCGAAGGCCACAATGTTTGCCCACACACCCAACGAACATCGGCGTTAGGGTTGGAGAGGTATCGAGAGTGGTGGATGTGGGCGTCGTGCCCACGTGAGGGAGTGGGAATCTGTAGGGGGCGCCAGGAGGAAATGTGGCAGCTCCAACTACCCGTTACGCCAAGAGCGAGGGTGTTCACGTCGCCTACCAAGAATTCGGCGACGGGCCCGCCAACGTCGTGGTCGTGCCTGGGTTCGTTTCCCACATCGAAAATTACTGGACTCATCCTGACTTCACCCTTTGGCTCGATCAGTTGGGTTCCTTCGCTCGGGTAGTCATGTTCGACAAGAGAGGAACCGGACTATCAGACCGCGTAAGTGATCTGCCCGCGATGGACGAGCGCATGGACGACGTCCGGGCTGTGATGGACGCCGTTGGCATGGAGCGAGCGGCAGTGTTTGGCATCTCCGAGGGCGGCTCCTTGGCGACGCTGTTCGCGGCACACCACCCAGAACGGTGCAATGCTCTCATCGTCTACGGCGCTTTTGCACAGTTCACCTCCTGGTTTCCCACGGAGGAGGCTCTTCAGGGCTTGTTCGACTACATCGACAGTGGCTGGGGTACGGGAGAAAGCTTGCCACTATTCGCACCGAACTTTGGCGACGATACAGCGCTGAAGCAGTGGTGGGGAAGATTCGAGCGACTCGGAGCTGACCCTGGAGCGGCGATCAACCTCATGAGGATGAACAGCCAGATCGATATCACCGACATCCTTAGTTCGGTACACGTACCAACGCTCGTGATACACCGAACGGGAGACACGCTAATCGATTTCGATGGCGGTGTCCGTCTTGCAGAAGGCATCCCCAATGCTCGTCTGGTAGAGCTGCCCGGAGACGATCACCTTCCTTTTGTTGGCGACAACTCGCATCGCATCGTTGAAGAAATCGAGCACTTCTTGACCGGAGCCAGATCAGAGCCACGCGCCGATCGCGTCCTAGCCACCCTTCTCTTCACCGATATCGTGGACTCCACCGCCCTTGCCGGTTCCCTCGGAGATGAGCGCTGGCGGAACCTCCTGCACGCCCACGACAACACAGTTCGTGCCGAGCTGGAACGATTCCGTGGAGTCGAAGTCAAAACCACAGGTGACGGATTCCTGGCGACTTTCGACGCCCCCGCCCGAGCCATCCGATGCGCGCTGTCGATCACTGAATCCGTACGACCACTCGGACTCGAAGTGCGAGCCGGACTGCACACCGGGGAAATCCATCTGGTCAATGGCGACGCCGAGGGTATCTCCGTGCACATTGCAGCTCGGGTTGCTGATCTCGCCAAGGCGCAAGAGGTGGTCGTGTCACGGACCGTGAAAGACCTCATCGCCGGATCCGGTATCACCCTCGAGGCGTGCGGTACGTTCCCGCTCAAAGGCGTACCGGACGAGTGGCAGCTCTTTCGGGCAAGCGTCTAACAGACGGAAGGGTCGTTCACGAACTGACCCGCCCGTTTCCTCTGTCCTGGAGTGACGACGGTTCCGTATCGTCAATGGCGGTGGTCAGTCCGAATCCAACATCCCGACGCCGAGACGCTGGACCCCTGCTTCAGACGATCCCCTTCCCAGGTGTGGCGGGCGAGCTGCTCACTCAAGGCTCTTCTGAAGATGACTGCCAGTTCGACGCAATCGACTCGTGTCCCACGCTTGAAGGGCTGTATTCAGGTAGCGCATATCGGCACATATGCGCTAGCTGCGAGAGTGGACGTGGGAGCGCATATTGCCGGATATGCGCTCAGAGACGCAGAGGGCGATCTTGGTAGGGTCACAGCTGGATGACCCCAGCCAGGCGCATGAAGGCGATGGTTCGATTCATATCGGTCTTGGCCGTTCTCGCTCTCATAGGCACAGCTTGTGGCGACTCAGCAGGTACGACTACGGCGGCTCCTGAGGCGACGACTGCCACCACCCAGCCAGCGGCAACAACTCAGCCACCCCCAACGACCCAGGCCACGACGACGACAACGGTCGAGGTGGCACCGACCGGAAGCGAGAGAGTTTCGTTCGAGGAGTTGATCGGGACTTGGTGGTGCTTTCCGTGCAGTTCCTTCCTCCACCTCAATGAGGACGGCACCTACCGAATTGTCTCCGGTCCAGGCGACATTCTTCCCCAGGACATCGAAGGCGCCACGGTCGAACAAGGACAGTTCACCCTTGAGGGGACACTGTTCACTCTCATCTCAAACGAGGACAGTCAGAACTGTGAGACAGGTCAGCGTGGGAGTTATGAGATTGAGGTGCTCGAAGAAGGACTGTCGGGAGCTGACCGTATGAAGATGATTCAGGTGGAAGATGAGTGCACTATTCGAGGATCTGTCGGAAATACCACCTTCGAGCGTGTGTTGATCACTGCCGCGGATTTTGTCGGTACTTGGAAGGTCGATGAACCTTCCTACGCTCGGTTCAACGAGGACGGGACATACGAACTCTCCTTGAC
>CAXMOL010000171.1:0-1684 GCA_964194935.1 uncultured Kiloniellaceae bacterium | reverse complement strand
GCCGAGCGCGGCAATAAAGCGTCTGGCGATTCGGCGCTTCTCATGTGTCGAAAGAATCGTCGGATCGCAGTTGACGCCGCCTTTGGCTCCTCCGAACGGGATATCGGCGAGAGCACACTTCCATGTCATCCAGGTGGCGAGTGCCTTGACTTCGTCGGCGTCGACACTGGGATGGAACCGGATGCCACCTTTACCGGGACCGCGCACGGTGTTGTGAACCACTCGATATCCCTGAAAAGTGTGGACGTACCCGTCGTCCATTTCGATCGGGAGTGAGACCGTGACGATCTTCTCCGGCTGAAAGAGCCATTCGGAAATGCCGCGCCAACCGTTGAGGTCCCCGATGAAGGGTATGGCGTGATCGAACTGAATGCGCGCCACGTGGTGCGGGTTGAGATCCTCGGTCATCAGGCCTCCATTAGATGTCCTGGGCATCGTGACCAGAGCGCCCCAGAGCGACCAGGGCCCATCGGCTCGGACGAAAGGCTAGGAGTCCTGAATTGATCTTGCTGAAATTGGCTGGAAGCCTCAGCCGATGGGTCGGGCCTGGACCATGATGCAGGCGTTGGTCAGGTAGTTGAAGCCGTTTTCCTCGAGGTATTCGAGGACTTCTTGGTTCTCGGCTCCCGGCTGAATCCACACATTGGTGTACCCGAGCTCGAGGCATTGAGCGAGGACTCGCAGAGTGCGTTGCGGCGGAACGACAAAGTCGATGATCGTAGGTTCTTCGGGCAGCTCGGCGACCGAATGCCAGCAGGGGTCACCGTCGACTTCGTCGCGCAGCGGGTTGACCGCAAACACGGTGAAACCCTTTGTTTTGAGGTTCCGGTAGATCTTGCCGCCGAATTTGGCGGGGTGATCGGTTGCACCGATGACCGCAACTGTCGTTCCCGGCCGGTGCAGCAGGGTCGGGATGTCTGGGGTGGGAGTTTCGGTGGTTGTCATCGCACTTGTAACCGTATCGGCATCAAACCGATTCCCGAACCGACTTCGCGTCGGGCGTCTATTCCGATAGCGTTTCAGACATGCCTCGAATCACAGTGGCGGCGATTCCCTTACTGGTCATGGTGATGATCGCCTCGGCGTGCGGTGCGGACATTGATGACGCAGCTACTCCCGTTACCGCTGCGATCGCCACACCCGGCTTGCCTTATGTCTATCTCGGACCCGATGGGGTTGCCAGCACGATCGACTCGGCAGCTCGGATCGTGACGCTGAGCGGAGAGTTCAGCGAGATCGTCTGGGAGCTGGGGTTGGGTGAGAACCTCGTTGGAGTAGATCTGAGCAGCGATTTTCCTGCCGCCGAGATGCGTATCAAGCCCAAGGTGGGCGTCGAGTTTCGGCTATTTGCAGAGCCGATCCTGGCTCTTGACCCGACAGTCGTGATCGGTGACATCGATGCCCAGCCTCCCGACGTGATCGAGCAGGTGCGGGCCGCCGGTGTTCCGGTGGCGATTCTGCCGCGGCTGGTGGGTGTCGATGCTCCCGCAGAGAAGATTCGCTTGGTGGCCGAGATCCTCGGTGTCGTCACCGTTGGTGAGGTGGTTGCGGCCTCGGTACAGCAGCAAATCGACGCAGCCCTGGCGCCGGTGGCTCAGGCGGAATCGCGACCACGCGTCGCCGTCGTGTACATCGCGACCCAGGATCAGATTCTTCTGCTCGGTTCCAACACCGTCTTTGAGGG
>CAXMOL010000170.1:0-4436 GCA_964194935.1 uncultured Kiloniellaceae bacterium | reverse complement strand
CTCGGCGGGCTTGTGCGAGACTCCGCTGCATGTCTGCAGACGGAGTGGATAACACGGGTGCGGGAGCGTCTCGGACCCCGGAGGCGGGTTCGGCCCTGGGGGGGACGCTGGGGGCGCGGCGCCAGGTTCGTCTCGGTGGTCTGGTGCTTTCGGGACGGCGACGCCGGCCATCCGGGGAGAAGCCGCCCCTTCCTCGTGATCTGGATCGGAGCGGTCGCATCTGGTTGGTCGTCGGCGCCCTCGTCACGGCGTTGTGGATTTCGTTGTTTGCGTTCCCCAAGACGACCGACTGGTGGACTCGCATTGATCTCAACGTACTTGGTTCGATTTCCGACCAGCGGACCGACTCGTTGACCGACGTGATGAAGGCGCTTCACGCGCTGGGATCTGTGTGGTTCATCAGACCATTGCGTTGGTTGATCATGGGCGCCCTGGTCGGCTTCAAGCGCTTTCGCATCCTGTTTGGCGTGATCGTCGCCTTCTCGATCGTGGACACGGTGCAGCGGGAACTGACGAATGCGATCGCCCGGCCCCGACCCCTGGTCAACATCATCGGCGATTGGGTCGGGTATTCGCACCCCTCGGCTCCCGTCGCCCTCCTGGCGGTCACAGTCGTGGTGGCGGGATTGGCGCTGATACCCAAGGGACGCTGGCGCAAGAGGTGGTTCGTGGTCTCCGGCGTTCTTGTGGGTCTGCTGGCGATCGCTCGGCTGTACCTCGGAACCGATCATCCGACCGACGTGGTCATCGGGGCGATTGTCGGTCCGGTGGTGGGCGTTCTTGTCTTCCGCTGGATTGCGCCCGAGTCGGTGTTCCCGGTCAACTACCGGCGGGCCCGCGGGGCCCACCTTGACGTCACCGGGCGGCGTGGCGAAGCGATCAAGACGGCCCTCCAGGACCAGCTCGGACTGACTGTTCTGGCTATCGAGCCGTTTGGCATGGAGGGGTCGGGCGGATCTACCCCGCTGCGAATCGAATGTGGTGGGGAAGGTCCCGATTGCTATCTGTTCGCCAAGCTCTATGCCCGCAATCACCTTCGAGCCGATCGTTGGTACAAGGTGGCCCGCACGATCCTCTACGGCTCATTGGAGGACGAGGTCAGATTTACCTCGGTGCGACGTCTCGTCGAATACGAGGACTACATGCTGCTCAAACTCAAAGAGGCAGAGCTTCCGTCTCCGGAGCCTTTCGGTTTCGTTGAGATCACCCCGGAACGCGAGTACATGATCGTGACCGAGTTCCTCGATGGAGCCTCGGAGTTGGGCGACGCCGAGGTAGACGACGAAGTTATCGACGATGCGCTGGCGGTCATGCGAAAGATGTGGGATGCCGGTTTAGCGCACCGCGACATAAAGCCCGCCAATGTGATGGTCAGAAACAACCGGATCGCGCTGATCGATCCAGCGTTTGCCACCGTTCGCCCTTCGCCGTGGCGTCAGGCGGTGGACCTCGCCAACATGATGCTCATCCTCGCCCTGCGCTCCTCAGCAGACCACGTCTATGAGAGGGCCCTGCAGTTCTTCTCGCCCGAGGACATTGCAGAGGCCTTCTCTGCGACCCGCGGGGTGACGATCCCGAGTCAGAGTCGTTCCTCACTCGCTTTGCTCAAACGGACCGAGGGAATCGACCTGGTGGAGCGATTCCGCGAGCTTGCCCCGGATCGGGAGCCGATCGGCCTGCAACGGTGGAGCCTGCGGCGGATCGGTCTTGCTCTTGGCGCGGCGCTGGCAATCGCCTGGTTCGTCACCCTGGTGATCGAGAACCTGGTCGGAGCAGGATTCGTATGAGCCGTCGCACTCTGTTGCTGCTTCCGTTCCTTCTCGTCATTTCGAGCTGCTCGAGCCAACTCGGCCGCAGCATGCCCGAATGTGAAGGGGATCCCAGCGGCACCGTCATTATGCAGATCCAAGCGGTTCCGGGCACTTCGTTTGTTCCCTGCGTAAATGCCCTGGAAGCCGGGTGGGATTTCAACGACGTCCAGCCTCGCAGCGGATTGTCGGAGTTCACCATCGATTCGGATCGGATCGGCGATCCGTTCATCACCGTTCGGACGACGGCGACGTGTGAAGTTTCGGACGAGAACCAAAGGACTTCCGATGAACGCGGCATCTTGCTGTACCGCGACGTGGTCGAGGACTTCAAGGCATCCGTGGTGATCATTCCGGAAGGACCCAACGATGCGACGCTGGCGGTGGCCCAATCGATAGTCGTCGAAACGTTTGGTCTTCGTCTCCGTGACAGAGATGTTGACGCATACGTTGACCTGGCTGAAAGTCCGACTCAGGATCGGATCGAAGCTGGCCATGCCGATGGTGCTCATGTGATAACGATCAGCATCAGGGACGCCGAGGAAGGCACCATGTCGCTGCTGTTGGCCAATGAGATTCAAGAGCGATCCGGGCTGGATTTGGACGATGCGCTGGAGGAAATCGAAGACGAGGTCACTCCGCCCAGCTACCGGGGTTCCTGGTTCTATGTCTTCGAAGGCGGCTGTACCGAGTATCGCTTTGATGCAGAAGGCCCCGGTGTGGAGAGCGTTGCTGCTGAAGTGCAGAGTTCGCTCAGCTTTATCGATGCCGAGGCGATCAAACAAGGTGCCCGCAACGCCGGCTTCGATATCCCGTGACCTCGGATAAGCCCAAGACAGCGACGTGGAAGCGGGTCGCTCAATCGTTGATCTCAATCGCGATCGTGGCGGGAATCTTCGTCGGCATCATGCCCCAGATCGCCGACTACGGCGAGGTGTGGGGAACGATCAGGGCGATGACCACGCTGGAGGTATTGGCCATCGTCCTGCTTGGTCTGTGGAATCTGGTCACCTACTGGTTCGTTCTCACCGCGGCTCTCCCCGGTCTGCGATTTAGGGAAGCTTCGGTCGTAAACCAGGCGTCCACGGCTGTCTCCAACACGCTCCCCGCCGGCGGCGCAATAGGAGTCGGCGTCACTGTGTCGATGCTCACGTCGTGGGGTTTTCGACTACCTGCCATCGGTTTGCAGGCCGTCGTGACCGGCATCTGGAATAACTTCGTCAAGCTGGGAATGCCGGTCATAGCGCTCGTGCTACTGGCGCTCGAAGGCACGATCACCCCGGCCCGGCTGGTGGCTGCGCTCATCGGCGTTGCGGTGCTGGTGGGAGCAATCGTCATGTTTGCGCTGGTTCTCAGGAGCGATCGTTTGGCCCGTGCTGTTGGGCTCCGGGTCGGGCGCCTCGTCAACCGAGTGCTACGTCTTGCCCGCAGGGCACCGTTGGAGGGATTCGACGAGCGGGCATCGCACTTCAGGAGCGGCACCACCGAATTGCTTGGTAGAAGGTGGGTCCGACTGACCCTCTCGACATTGATCAGCCATATCTCGTTGTATCTGGTGCTGCTCATAGCGCTGCGCAACGTTGGGGTCAGCCAGGGAGAGCTCAGTTGGATCGCGGTGCTCGCGGCTTTCGCCTTTGTACGCCTGATCTCAGCGCTGCCGTTGACTCCGGGTGGCGTAGGCGTGGTCGAACTCGGCTATGCCGCAGTGCTGACGATCGGCCTGGACGACCTGGTCAGCGCCCAGGTTGTGGCCGCCATTCTGCTGTTTCGAGCCATCACCTACCTGCTGCCGATCCCGCTCGGACTGATTTCCTATCTCGTGTGGCGAGGCAACCACAGTTGGCGCCTCAGCTCCGAAGAACGTGACGTGCTCGCCGCAGGGTGACTCGACCTGATCTGTCGTCTCAGGGTTGTTCGAAGACGGTGAGTTCGCCGGTCAATTCTGGATGGAGGGCATCCTCGAACTGATAGGTGCCCGGCTGGGAAACGATGAAGCGCATGATCTCCATCTCGGTCGGCCGAGACCAACCGTGGATCTCGTCGCCGGCGATCTCGATGCCTGAGTCTGCGGTGCCACGCCAGTCGATGTAGCCGATCAGGTGATGCTTCGAGTGGTCTTCTTCGGTAACCCCGTCCTCGATTCCGGTGTCGGGTCGGGCAACCCACAGCAACCTCGCCGGCTCCGCACCGATGACTCGGAGGTGGTGTTCGGTCGTGCCGTGGTTGCGCATGAGGAGTTGGATCCCCCGCCCGGCGGGAATGAGGATCGCTGCAGGCTCGAACCCATCATCGGTGACTTCGACGTTGAGCGTGATGAGCACACGATCCCAGTCCTGACGTATCGGCGCCGGTTCCGTGGTAGCAGTCGTTGCGTTGGTGTCGGCCGAGCCGTCGTCCGAGGCCGCACTGTCGCCACCGCAAGCGGCGAGAACGAGGGCCATTGACGCAACGACGACCGTTACAAGGCAACGGGTTGAACTTCTTCGTTTTGGTTTGGTCATCGGGCTACACCTCGATCCAGGACTCGAATTGGACGCCGAGACCGTCGGCGATGCGGTCTACGTAGGCGTAGTAACCGACGACCTCGGCAATATGAAGGATGTCGACATCGGAATGTCCGGCCGCTCG